>JBHHYG010000615.1:0-1505 GCA_046757445.1 Acidobacteriota bacterium | reverse complement strand
GGGATCCCGAGGTCGCGGAGCCCCTCGAGCACGTGATCGAAGTGGCGGCGAGCGGTCGGGGAGAGGTGATCAAGAAGCTTGGGAGCGTGCTCCGTCACCGCCTGGCAGGATGGGTTTTTGCAATCGAGGACGCGCAGCGGATTGGTCCCCATGCGTCGCCGACAGTTCTCACAGAGGCGATCCTCATGGTGCTTGAGGAAATCAAGGACCACCGCCTTGTATCCAGGCCTATCACCCGAGTCGCCAAGGCTGTTGATCTCCAATGTGAGGCGGGGGAGGCGCAATTCTGAGAAGAACTGCCAAAGGAGGATGATCACCTCAACATCCATGCGTGGGTCGATATTGCCGAACGACTCGACACCCAGCTGGTGAAATTGACGTAGTCGCCCGGCCTGAGGCCGTTCATGCCTGAACATGGGACCGAGGTAGTAGAGCTTCTGCGCGGTAGGGGATGCCGCGAGGTTATGTTCGATGTAGGCACGGACAGCCCCAGCTGTTCCCTCCGGACGGAGCGTGAGCGAGCTGCCATCCCGATCCTCGAAGGTATACATTTCCTTCTCGACAATGTCCGTACTAGTCCCGATGGTCCGCGCAAACAGCTCGGTCACCTCGAAGATGGGAATGCGGATCTCACGATAGCCATAGACTCTCGCCAACCTATGAGCGGTCTGTTCAATCACCTGCCAACGGGCCACTTCGTCAGGAAGGATGTCTTTGACGCCTTTGATGCCCTTGATCACGCGTGCCTCTCCCTCGCACATGGTGTCGGACGACCCACGGCACTATATCCATGGGTCCAGAGCAAGTCAACGCAAGGCCTACCCGAAGCAACCACACGGCTACAGATATGATTGACCGTTGCCGCGGCGTAAGTTCTTGCGAAGCTACAAGGGGCGGCGGTATAGTGCGACCCTGCCACTCGCATTGAGAAAGGAACTGTCGTTGTGACTGACGGACCGACAAGGCGCGTGATTGCAGTGGCGCCGATGCCGCCGGAGAAGGCGGCATACGCGTTGGCACGGTATAGCCGCTCGCCGGACTCCATAGAAAGCAGTATTCAGTGGGTTCATTCCCATTCATCGGAGAAGTTCTGGGAACAGTATTACTTCGCGTATGGGCATGCCTCGATTGCTGATCTCGGTCACGTTATCATCTGCTTTGAGCATATTTCCGAGTTGGCGGCGATCCGCCTTGAGGACGAACCGCTCTGGGATGGACAGGCGAAGTCTAGCAGATACCAGAACTTCTCTCCCGGAGGGTGCTTCGCTCCGGATTCGGTCTTAGGCACCGAGACGGAAGGGACATATCGAGGTATCCTGGGGAGTCTGTCCAACGCCTACACACAGATGCACGATCCGCTGAAGCGCTATTTATCTGAACAGGCCCCCAGGCCGGAGAGCATGCGTGCCGGTGGGGATTCGGCGGGGAAGGTCGCGGGAAGCCAGAGGCAGAAATCATCGCCCGGCGGCAGGAGGTGGAAGAGCGTCGGGGCCGACCGGCGGTTG
>JBHHYG010000614.1:0-1521 GCA_046757445.1 Acidobacteriota bacterium | reverse complement strand
TCCTCGCAGCCCTTGCGCCCGCTCGCTTCACGAGCCGTTGAGAAATGCGGGCTAGGACGGGGGGCCGCAACCGGTCCCGACTCGCCCTCTTCACGTCGCGAAGAACGCACCACCGAGGTCGAATCCGGCGAGCTGTAAGCACTGAAACGGGAGCCACTGGCCATCTCACTTGAGTGGGTTTGTATAGAGGGTTTTCATGGTGACATAAATACAGTGTATATAATATGCTTTTATGTATGAGAACGACGATCGAAATCAACGACGACCTCTTCCGGCAAGCCAAAAAGAGAGCCGCGGACGAGGGCAGTAGCTTGCGGCGCGTCGTCGAGAACGCCTTGCGGCAGTTCCTGGCGGCGCGCCCTCCGGCAGAGCGGTTCGAGCTTCGCTGGCGGACCGAGCGAGGTGAGCTCCAGCCCGGCGTGAACCTCGACGATCGGGATGCTCTGTTCGATCTCATGGAGGGTCGGAATTGATTGCGGTCGACACCAACATCCTCGTCTACGCACGCCGAGAAGAGACCCGCTACCACCTGGAGGCGCGGGCATTGTTGTCGCGGCTTGCCGGAGGCGCTCGGCCCTGGTCGATTCCGTGGCCCTGCGTCTACGAGTTCATCCGCGTCGTCACTCATCCTCGCGTCTTCGCCCCCCCGAGCGAGGTCGACGTGGTGCTGGAAGACGTGGAGCAACTCGCGTGCTCACCGACGCTGATGTTGCTCGGGGAGGGTCCAACGCATCTGCGGCACATGGCCCGGGCTGTGTCCGGCGGTCGGTGCAGCGGCAACTTGGCCCACGACGCTCACATTGCGGCGCTGGTGATCGAACACGGCGTACGCGAGCTGCTCACCACCGACCGCGATTTCTCCCGCTTCCCAGGGATCAAGGTCCGGGATCCGTTCGTCGAGCCTCTGGGTTAAGCGAGACTCGGCGTGGAGTTTCGCGCAGGGCAGCTTCGAATTCCCGGTTGAAGACGGTCCACAACATGCTGCTTCAGTCGACTTTGATCGACACGACAGGGTCGGGCCGATAAGTTGGAGTCGGCAGCGACAAGCTTCGAGATTGGGAATGCCCGGCGATAGGATTTCTACCGCGCGCTTTCGAGATCTGGTGGGCGAGGCGCTCGACGGATTACCTCGCGAGGTTGCCACTCGCTTGGACAACGTGGTCGTTGTGGTCGAGGAGGAACCTTCGGCTGAAGATCTCGAGACAATGGGATTCGACCCCGCCGAACAGGAGTAGCTGCTCGGCCTGTACCACGGGGTGCCGCTGGACGATCGGGGCACCGCCTACACGGCCCTTCCCGACCGCATCGTCATCTACCGCGGCCCGATCCTGCGGATCACGAGCACCCGTCATCAGGTGGTCGAAACGATCCGCGAGACCGTGCTGCACGAGATCGGTCACCACTTCGGTTTGGATGAAAACGACTTGCCGTTCTGAGCGAAGCGCTAGCCCGCATATCTCAACGGTTTGCTGCTGCGGGCGCGGCAAAGGGCGCGCTCGCTGCGTTGCGCTTGCTCGGGCT
>JBHHYG010000613.1:0-1525 GCA_046757445.1 Acidobacteriota bacterium | reverse complement strand
TCCTGGCGGCAGTACCCGCAGTCCTGCTGCTTGGGCCACGCGCGGCGGGCAAGACGACTACCGCGGCGCGCCGGGCCGCTTCGACTCTCCGTCTCGACCGTGCCGGGCAGGCCGAGGCCGTCCTGGCCGACCCGGACGCCATTCTGCGTGGACTCGCGGAGCCGATCCTCATCGATGAGTGGCAGATCGTCCCTGAGGTCCTCGGCTCGGTCAAGCGTGCTTGCGATGCCCGCCCCGAGCCGGGGCGTTTCCTGCTTACCGGCAGTGTCAGGGCTGAGGTCGAGACTCCACTGTGACCCGGAACGGGGAGGGTCATCACCAAGCGCCTCTACGGGTTCACGCAAGCGGAGCTCGCACCTGCAGACGCCGCTCCATTCGTCGATCGCTGTTTCGCCGGGGCGCTCGATCCCCCTCGTGCGAAGCTCGACCTCCGCAACCTCATAAGGCTCGCCTTGCGCAGCGGGTTCCCGGCGGCTCTGAACCTCCCCGAAACCGTGCTTCAGGACTGGCTCAGTAGTTACCTTGAGCAGCTCGTGGCGCGAGACTTGGTTGTCCTGCGACCTCGTGCCGATCGAGAATTGCTCACGAGGTACGTCGAGTCGTTGGCCATCCGCACTGCAGCTGTCGCCGACGTCACGTCATCCGCGGTGGCGGCCGGGGTCACCCGCAAGACCGCGCAAGCTTACGGCAAGCTGCTGCGGGGTGTCCACGTGCTGTCTTTGCTACCGGCATGGTACAGCAACCGACTCAAGCGACTGACCCGCCGGCCCAAGCAGCATCTGGTGGAGCCCGCGTTGCTCGGCCCGGCTGCGCGCGTAGATGTCAACACCGTTCTTGGCGATGCAGGTCTCTTTGGCCGGCTGCTCGAGTCATTCGTGGTGGCGCAACTCCGTGCCGAGCTCGAGTGGTCGAGAACGAGGGCCAGGATGTACCACCTCCGGCTCGAGAAGGGCGAGCACGAGATCGATCTGGTGCTGGAAGCAGGCAGACGTGTCGTTGGTGTCAAGGTGAAGGCTGCAGCCAGCGTCGATGCGCGGGACGTCCGACATCTTGCTTGGCTGCGGGATCGGCTTGGTGAGCAGTTCCTACTCGGCGTCGTGCTGCACTGCGGCGCGCTAGCTCAGCCGCTTGGCGAGCGTTTGCTCGCCGCACCCATTGAGACGCTGTGGCGGACTGGTTGAATGACGTTCCTAACGGGTGGGGCCGACAACATCAACGCCGTCTGGTCACGGGACGGCACGGAGATCTTCTATCGCTCGGGACCGGGGCAGCTGTCGGTTGTCGAGGTGACGAGCGAACCGGAGCTTTCCTTCTCGGCTCCACGGATGCTCTTCGAGGTCGCAGGATTTCAAAGTGCCTTCGACGTGAGCGCCGACGGCCAGAGGTTCCTGGGAACGATTCCCGCGCCGACGACCGAGCCGGTGGCCGTTCTCAGCCACGGCTATTGGCGGTGGCGTTTCGCGGGCGATCGTGTGCCACGAACACGGAGGGAGAGTGCGATGTAGAAGATCGAGCTTGACCGAAG
>JBHHYG010000612.1:0-1525 GCA_046757445.1 Acidobacteriota bacterium | reverse complement strand
CTCCGCGCCCGATCCTGCGCGCGCCTTGCAGCCGCGAGCCTCTCCACCCCCTCGCAACGACCGCCGTTGAGATATGCAGGCTAGTCGTCCCGATACCCTCGAAGGCGAGGTTTCCGGCGCAAGATAACCGAACGGCGACCGGCTGTCCAAGGAAGTGCGACGGGCAGGGCACCGGCGCCGGGGCGACTTTTTTGCCGCCTGTGTTGTCTCATTAACAGGGCCGCCTTCTCACTGCCACAGGAGAGCGAGTATGAGGAAGGTTTCAAGTAGACGGAATACGCCGGCAATGGCGCTGTTCTTGTGCGCCATCGTTGCGCTGGTGTTGCTTCCCGCTGATTCGGTGCGTGCTGGGGTGAGAGAGCAGAGCGCCATCGATGACAAGGAGCTAGGTGCCAGAATCAGGGCTCAGATGGAGAGCCTTCTCGCCGATCTGCGAGCGCAATTGTCCGAGGTGGCCAGCGCTGTCGAGCGCCTGAAGTTGCAAGCAGCAGATGAGGAACGGATGCTGCAGCTGGCCCGCTCCAGGGCGGGTCAGCTGGTGCTCGACAGACGGCGCATGGGCGAGAGCCTCGAGAGAGCCCTGAGCACGGCCAGGAGGGCCGCCCAGAGAGCCCGCAGGGAGGTCGCCTCCGGCCGCCGGGATGCCCTGCACCTGGTGCGGGGCTGCGAGGAGTACGGCGAGGAAGTTCTCGATCACGCCGAGGAGTTGGAGTTGAACGAGGAGCAAGTGGGCAAGATCCGTGACCTGCAGCGTGACCATCGCCGTGCCTCCATCGAGCGCCGGGCGGAGATCGAGGTGGCGGAGATGGATCTCGAGGGTCTCGCCGACGACCCCGACGCCGACCTGGCTGCGATACAGGCCAAGCTCGAGGAGCTTGCCGGCCTGCGAGTCGATGAGAGGATGGCGGGCTTGCACCTGAAGCGTGACGTCAGGCAGGTTCTCAATCAGGAGCAGCTCGACAAATTGGAGGAGCTGCACGAGGATCACGATCACCTCGGCGTTGCGTTTGCCTTCAGCCGCATCGGGCGCCTGGGCTGCTGACCCTCTCGGTTGCGATATCGTTACGGCAGCCGGGATGGCGAGGTAGCGACGTAGCAATCAGGATTGCAGGTCGGCATGACGCCTTTGATGATGGCGCGGGCCGCGAGCCGGTGGCTGGCCGCCCGTGAGGCGGTGATAAACAGTTGACCGGGGGCACCGGCCTGCACGTCGTACTGGTGCATCCGGAGATCCACGGCAACACCGGCAACGCCGGGCGAACCTGCCTTGCCGCCGGTGCCAGACTGCACCTGATCGAGCCGCTCGGCTTCTCGCTGTCGGACCGTCGCGTACGCCGCGCCGGCCTCGATTACTGGCCGCGGGTGAAGCCGCGTGTGTGGCCCGATTGGGAGGAGTTCGAGCGGCAGCTCCCTCGCCTCGGGGAGCCGTTTTTCTTTGCCACCGAAGCGCCCCGGCTGCTATGGGACGTTGCCTACCCGCCGCGCACCGTGCGGGTGTTCGGACGTGAGAGCGTCGGCTTGCCGG
>JBHHYG010000611.1:0-1527 GCA_046757445.1 Acidobacteriota bacterium | reverse complement strand
TCATCGTGCGCCATTGCGCTCGCGCAGCCGCGAGCCGTTGAGAAGTTCGGGCTAGGAGCCATGAAAGGGGACGCAGGAGAATGAGAGACCCTACGAGCAGCCCACATTTCTCATCAGGGTTGGTGGCGGGGGCGCGGTCGGGCCCGCGCATCCGAGGCCCGCGCCGGGAAGGAAACGAGGGTCAGATGGAGCCCCATTGCGACGGCTCGCGTTCGCTCGTCTCGGGGTTGCTGTTGACGGCCGTGCTGCTCTTGCCGGCGAGTGTAAGGGATGCGTCGGTTGCCCAGGCGCACAGTCGGATTCCCGGCGGCCTCATGGCAACATTGGCCGCGGAGCTCGCGGAGGTCGGTGGTGCCGCCGGTCTGTGGGGTTACCGACCGGGGGTCGGCAGCTCGGAACCCCAGGAGGTGCAGAAACGGGAGACCAGACCCGCCACAGTCACCATGATGGCCGAGCAGAACCCGAGGTTCTTGGGAGTTGCCCGCGACCTGTTTCTCTGGGGCTACGACTCGACCCTTGCCGGGAGCGTCGAGGACAATGCATTCGCTGGTGGCCGGTTTGTTCGCATCGAGCGGGGCGCCCGGGTGGAGGGTGACCTGTTCCTGTTCGGAGAGACCGCGACGATCGAGGGCGAGGTGAGCGGCGACGTCTACTACTGGTGCAGGACCTTGCGTATCGAGCCGGGCGCAGTGGTGCGGGGTGACCTCCGAGGGGGGAGCGAGATGCTCCGTATCGCCGGCGACGTGCAGGGCGCTGTTCATAGCGGCGCCGGCCTTGTAGAGATCAACGGTACGGTCGGCAGCGACGTCAGCCTCGACTGCGGCACCCTGGAGATCGGTCCACAGGCAAGGATCGATGGAGAGCTGAAGTACGACTCGCCGCGGCCGGCGAGGATCGATTCAGGGGCGGTAATTGGCGGACCCGTGCGCCACGTCGAACCCGCCCGGGCAGAAGAGGAAAAAGCACGGGGCGGCTTCAGCTGGTGGGCACTGCTGTGGAAGCTGTGGCTGTACGCTAGTAGTTTCCTCGTCGGTGCCGTGCTGCTGGCTTTGGGCGGGGAGGCGGCCCGTCGTCCGGCCCGCAGCCTCGGCAGGCAGCCGGCCCGGGGCCTCGGCTTCGGCTTCGTCGTCGCCGTGGTCTTGCCTGCAGGGGCCTTCCTTGCAGTCCTGCTGGTCATTACCTTGCCGCTGGGCATTCTGGCGCTGATGCTCTACGTCGTAACCTTGTACATCGCGCGGCTGGTGACCGCCCAATGTGTCGGTGGCTGGATGCTGCGCCATCTCCGTAGGGGGGCAGGGTCGTCCGCCTATTTCGCCCTGGCCCTGGGCTTACTGGCTTTCTACCTGGTCACCGCGATTCCTTATGTCGGATTCCTGCTGTGGATCGCCTCCTTGGTTGCCGGGCTAGGTGGCCTTTTTCTGGCCTCGCGCGATGCTTCTCCCCGCGGGGTATCTGCCGGCAGGGCACCGATCTCGGCCTAGCCCGCATTTCTCAACGCTTTGCTGCTGCGGGCGCGGGAAAGGGTGC
>JBHHYG010000610.1:0-1556 GCA_046757445.1 Acidobacteriota bacterium | reverse complement strand
TGCGGCAGGCGGATGAGCGCCTGGGAGACCGCCCAGACGTTCCTGGGGGAGAGGCGCCAGTCGCAGCGGCGCAGCCTGCGGAGGTCCAGCACGCCGTAGCCGGTAATGCGCCCCGAGGCGTCCACGTAGGGATCGACGTAGCTCAGCACCAGTTGCCGCAGGGTGCGAAAAACCGGCTTGCGGCCGTGCAGCCCGGCGTCGCGCGAACGCGCCACCGTCCCATAGCGCCCTCGACGCCGGAAGAGAAAGAGCACGTGGTCGAGGTTGTCTTGCGACTCGAAGTCGAGCAGCAGCGGCGGGTAGCCGTGTTGCTCCAGAATCGTCGCCGCCGTCAGGGCCGCTTCCAGGCAATGCGCCTGCCAGTGCCGGACGACCCCGCGAAAGCTCCGCAGCGTCTCGCCCTTCTTCTCCCGGTTGTAGGGCAGGGCGCGAAGAAACGCTTGCACCTGGCGGGGCGTGCGGCACACCTGGATGAGCGCCCACTCCTTCGGCCGAAACGCCTCTCGACCCGGAGGCGGCAAAAGCCGCTTTTCCGCGTTCCCCCGTGGTCGCATCAGGTTATTTCCTCTGGGCGGCGAGGACGCGGGGGATGCCGCGGAGGTCGTGGGTGGCTTCGACGTTTCTCCAGGCGTCGCCCAGCAGTCCCCGCACCCGGCCCGCCATGCTGTAGCCGAGCTCTAAGACCAGCCACCCTCCTGCCCCCTGCAGGCTACGGCGGGCAGGCCCCGCTCTGTCGCTATTACTCGCTTCGCTGGGCGGGCCCAGCCGCTGGCGGGTCAGCGCTTTTCGAAGCGCAGCGAAGATCCCGCGTTCTTTGCGGGAAGCCCTGACATCCGCCGTGCCGGAAATCTTCGGCTTCAGCCGCTGAGGTCTATCTCCCTCAGGGGCTTCCCGCCAAGGCGGGATCTCCGTCCCGATGGTTCGGGATCTCCGCGGCGCTCCGACTCCACCAGCCCCGCCGCTGGCGGGGCCGACGTCGCTGCGAAAAGCCCCTGAATTTTCTTGGTGCTTTTCGGCGGGGCTGAAGCCCCGCCCCGCCAAATTTGCCGAAGCATCGAGTGATGCACCCCCGGCCAGTAACGGCTCGGCCTGCTCGATCAGGCGGCAGGTAAGGGCGACGCCTTCGGAGAAGAGCGCGGTGGGCGGCTCGTGGTCGCGCACTTCCCGCGGCAGCCGCTCGGCCTCATCCCGGCCGACGTAGGGGGGATTGGAAACGATGAGGTCGAAGCGCGGCTCGTGCGGGGGCGCCAGGAAAGCTTCCAGGAGGTCGCATTCGACGAAGCGCACACGGTGGGCGAGGCCGAGTGCCTCGGCGTTGCGCCGGGCGACGGCGAGCGCCTGCGCGGAGATGTCGGTGGCGACAATCTCTGCCTCAGGCAGCTCGCTCGCGAGGGCGAGGGCGATGCAGCCGGTGCCGGTGCCCACGTCCACGATGCACGCAGCGGGCTTCTGGAGGCGCTCGCGCACAATCGCGAGCGCCACTTCCACCACGTGCTCGGTTTCGGGGCGAGGAATGAACACCCCCGGCTCGACGTGCAACTCCAGGCCCCAGAACT
>JBHHYG010000609.1:0-1570 GCA_046757445.1 Acidobacteriota bacterium | reverse complement strand
ACGGGCGGTTTTCCGAGTCGACCCTGTTCCGCGATCTGTTCGAGGAGATCGTGCGTCGCTGCATGGCGGCGGGTTTGGTCGAAGGGGAGAGCTTCTCGGTCGACGGCTCGCTGATCGAGGCCGACGCTGGCCGCCAGAGCCGGATACGACGGGACGAGTTGGAGGAGGTGGCTCAAGTGTCAGGCACGGTCAGCGAGTACCTGGCGGAGATCGAGCGGCAAAATCCGGTCGCCGAGGAAGACGACCACGACGGTCCCTCGCCCGAGGCTAGGGGCAAACCCCAGGACAAGGTCTCGACGAGCGATCCCGATGCCACCTGGACGGCCAAGGACGGCCCGGCCAAGTTCGCTTACTACGATAACTATCTGATCGATAATGCCCACGGCGTCATCGTCGGTGTCGAGGCGACATCGGCGCGCTTCAGCGCGGAGGCGGTGGCGGCGCGAGAGATGCTGAGCCGGGCGGCGGAGGTGTTTGGCCTCTGCCCCACGAGCCTCGGGGCCGACAAAGCCTACGGCTCGGGCGAATTCCTATCCTGGCTCCTGGAGCGGGGCATCGAACCGCACATCCCGGTGATTGACCGCCGCCGCCAAACCAATGGCCGCTTCACCCAGGACCGCTTTGCTTACGATCCCGAGGAGGACACCTACTATTGCCCGGAAGGCAAATCCTTGCGCTATGTGGGGATCGAGCGCCGCAGCCAGGCACATGTTTACCGCTCCTCGCCGAAGCGCTGCCACGGCTGCCCGCAAAAGAAGGCATGCACCCGCGGGCCCTATCGCAAGCTCTCGGTGAGCTGGCACGAGCCGGCCCGACAAACCGCGCGGGACTTGGCCAAGACCGAAGCCTACCAACACTCAAGGTATCAGCGTCAGAAGGTCGAGCGGCTGTTCGGCGAGCTCAAGACGCGCATCAACCTGCGCCGGCTCCGGCTCAGACGCCTCAGACAGGCCTCCGAGCAGTTCCTCATGGCCGCAACCGCACAGAACCTCAAGAGATTGGTCAAGCACCTCAGCCAACTGGACGCCGGGCCTGCGACCGCAGCCGCGTAAGCGCGGCACAGGGGCAGAATTGCCCCAGCCCAAATCTCACCGCAGGCCAGCCAACAGCCGGACCTCGGCCGACTTCTTCAACACCTTCAGTGCGTTTCCGTGCCCTGTCATCGTCATCGATTTTCGATTGGTTTCACGGCTGAAGGCGTGTGTTGCTTCACCCTGTGGACTTTGTTGGGGAGCCCTCAGCCCCGCAGTCCCCCGGCATCCTACGGCGGCGATTTATCCGTGTGCGGGTGTCATAAAGGACGAAAAGCCGCTACCAATGATCCTGTTGGAAATCCAAAAATTTTGAATTTCCATCGGGCGGTGCCTAGGTGATCTCATGAGGCATCACCAAAGCGAGTCCGAAGAGAGGAGAGAGCCCATGGGGCTCCCCGAATCGGGTCCACCGATATTCACCAAACGCTCCGGCGAATTTTTTTTGGACTGGAGATGAGTGAACGCTCACTTACTGCATTTAATACATACAACCACGCCGGCAGATGGGCTTTACAAGGGCGTGTTCGTTTAAAGCC
>JBHHYG010000608.1:0-1584 GCA_046757445.1 Acidobacteriota bacterium | reverse complement strand
GGGGTTTATTTTGCCGGTGGCGCGGGGGGGTGGGGGCGGCACCGGGACATATGCCCCTGCCGGCGGCTGATAAAGGCCGCCTTCGGGGCATATGGCCCGGTGCTGGGCTATACTGCGCCGGCTAGGTACTTCTTTGTGGGTCGTTGAGCCCTGCCCGTGAGTCATACTGCCAAGTTCCCGTCCGTCGATGAGCAGATCGAGATTCTGCGCCGGGGCACCGTCGACCTGATCAGCGAGCAGGAGCTGCGGGGCAAGCTGGAGAGGTCGCGCGCCAGCGGCACGCCGCTGGTGGTGAAGGTGGGATTCGATCCCTCGGCGCCCGACATCCATCTCGGCCACACCGTGGTCATGCACAAGATGAAGCAGTTCCAGGACCTCGGTCATCAGGTGGTCTTCGTCGTCGGCGACTTCACCGGCATGATCGGCGATCCGTCGGGGACCTCGAAAACGCGCCCCCAGCTCACCGAGCAGCAGGTACGGGAGAACGCCGAGACCTACCGGCGGCAAGCATTCAAGATCCTCGATGCGGACAAGACGCGGCTGGAGTTCAACTCCAGCTGGCTCAGCAAGCTCGGCGCTGACGGTTTCATCCGTCTGGCCGGCAAGTACACGGTGGCGCGCATGCTCGAGCGCGACGACTTCCAGCGCCGCTTCCGCAACAACCAGCCGATCAGCCTGCACGAGCTTCTCTACCCGCTGGCGCAGGCCTACGACTCGGTGGCCCTGCGGGCCGACGTCGAGATGGGCGGCACCGACCAGACCTTCAACCTGCTGGTGGGCCGCGACATCATGCGCGAGTACGATCTCGAGCCGCAGGTCATTCTCACCACCCCGTTGCTGGTGGGCACCGACGGGGTTGACAAGATGAGCAAGTCGCTGGGCAACTACATCGCCGTCGAGGATCCACCCGGTGAGATGTACGGCAAGGTGATGTCGATCTCCGACGAGCTCATGTGGAGGTACTACGAGTTGTGCTCGGACCTCCTGCCCGAGAAGCTCGAGGAGCTTCGGTGCCAAGTCGGGGAGGGTACCGTACATCCGAAGAGCGCCAAGCAGCAGCTGGCGCGCTCGATCGTCGCCGATTTCCACGGCCAGGAGGCCGCGGCCGCTGCCGCGGCGGAGTTCGAGCAGGTCTTCGGGGCGGGCGGGCTTCCAGACGAGATCGAGACACACCATCTGCAAAGCGACGAGCCGCTGTGGATCGTACGGGTGATCACCGGCTGTGGACTGGCCAGCTCCAGTAGCGACGCCCGGCGGCTGCTGCGCCAAGGCGCCGTCTCCCTGGATGGCGAGCGCGTCGGCGAGGTCGATGCGACGGTACCGGCCGATGGGCGGGAGCGGGTGCTGAAGGTAGGCAAGCGCCGCTTCGCCCGGGTGGCGGTTGGCAAAGACCCAGGCGGTTGACGGAAGAGGGTCCGTATCGTTACAATCAGTAGTCTGTGTGGGAGGAAGGATAGCCCGCACGAATGGGCCGGAGCAGTTCACGGCTTCGGCGCTCTCCCTTCCGGGGGAGCACGGGAGGCAACCATCCAGGTCGTCCGTTCCTGTCCGTTTTGTCGGCTCTTTGAAAACTAAATAGCGCGT
>JBHHYG010000607.1:0-1597 GCA_046757445.1 Acidobacteriota bacterium | reverse complement strand
AGCGCTTCTGGAGACGGCTCGGCTATCAGGTAATCCAAGGCTATGGCCTCACCGAGGCTGCACCGCTGGTCACCCTCAACCATCCGCTACACGCGGAGACCGGGTCAGTGGGGCGGCCGTTGCCCGGGGTCGAACTACAACTGTCCGACAGCGGTGAGATTCTGGTTCGAGGCCCGAGCGTAGCTACACCCGCGGCCGATGGCGCCAGGGTCGACGCAGCCGGTTGGCTTCACACCGGCGACCTCGGCCGCCGTACCGAGGAGGGGCGAATCGAGTTCGTCGGCCGGCGGCGGGAGAGGATCGTTACTCCCGCTGGACTCAACGTCGATCTCGAAACCGTGGCCACCGAGCTGCGGCGGCAGCCGGCGATCATCGATGCGGTGACCCTCGAAAGACCTTGGGGTCCGGCCGGCAGTGTCTCCGCCGTCCTGCTTGTCCGCCCCGGTGCAGATGTGCCATCGGCGATACGTGCTGCCAACGTCAGCCTACCGGATGCTGCCCGCGTTCGAGACTGGTACGTGTGGCCGGAAACAGATCTGCCGCGTACCCCGACAGGGAAGCCGCGTCGTGCCCCCCTGGTTGTTTGGCTACAGCAAACACGGAATCACCGAACCCTTCATCACAAGGTCGCCGGCGACCCGGTTCCGGCGCTGCAGACAGTTACCAGGTTGGTGTCCGAGATCTCCGCGACAAGCCATAGAGAGCTGACCCCTGGTACCCCCCTGGGAGAGGCGCTTACCTCTCTCGAGCGCGTCGAGCTGGCCGCCCGTCTGGAGCAGGATTTCGGCATCTTCTTGAGCGACGAAGCCTTCGCAGGAAGGCAGACCCTGGCTGGCCTGGCAAAGGGGATCGCTCGCCCTCAGCAGGCCGAGCAAGGCGGAGCGCCCTTGCTGGAAATTCCCGCAACGAGGGGCGCAAGCACCCCCATCGAGGCGCCTTGGCGGCTATGGGCGCCGGTACGAGGGATACGTTTCCTGTTACAGGAGTTGGCCATGCAGCCGCTTTGGAGATCCTGCGTCCGGCTTCGTGTCAGTGGACTGGAGCACGTTCGCTCGCTGCCGCCACCCTTCCTGATCGCCGCCAATCACGTCAGCCTCCTCGACCCCGGTGCCGTACTCTTTGCCTTCCCTTGGCGCTTGCGTCGACGAATCGCGCCGGCGGCGCTTTGGGAACGATTCTCGGTCCACCGGCGCGGTCGTCTCCAGTACCTGCTCGGAGTGTTGGCCTTGAACATCTTCCCGCTCGTTCAGCTTGGCGACTGGCGATCCTCTCTGCAGATCGCCGGATTCCTCGCCGACCGGGGGTATTGTCCTCTTATCTACCCGGAAGGAGGGCGCTCATCCGATGGCATGCCCCGAGGCTTTCGGCAGGGAATCGGCCTCATCTCCCAGGATCTTCATCTGCCGATCCTACCCTGCGCTGTTGCCGGATTACACACCGTGCTGCCGGTCGGCAGCCGTTGGCCCAGAAGGTCCGGCCTGCGACGCCTCCCGGTTGCCGTACAGTTCGGTGAACCCCTCGCCGCCGCCAGCCCTGGCAACGATCGCGAAGCACTCGTGAAAACCCTGACCCGGCGCATCAACGAGCTACACCGTGC
>JBHHYG010000606.1:0-1604 GCA_046757445.1 Acidobacteriota bacterium | reverse complement strand
CGGCTCGGCTGTCCATTGCGTCAAGCCAATGCGATGCGCCAAGGGGGGGTCGGCGATCTATTCCGGAGTCCTGCACGGCATGTGGGGGGCGCGGACCGTCACCGGCCAAGCTCGTCTGCGAGCGCGTCGATCTGCTCGAACGAGAGCCACTGGAGTTCCATGTCGGGCACCCGCCCACCGTCCAAGAGCGATCTGCGAATGCGCTGGAAATGCTCCTCAGAGACGCCTTTTCCCGGTGAGAAACGCGCATCACCCTCAAAAGTACGTTGCTCTAACCGTTCGCGCGCTTCTTCGAGCCGCTTTAGGGCCGCGCCGTAATCAACGAGCCGCCTCCGCACTTTGAAGCTGTAATGTCGTACGTTTCCCCGAAGCTCGTCTGTCGCCGCGAGTAGTTCCGCTTTCTCGTTTGTAAGGTTGACGGTCAGGACCACCTGCGTTCCAGCCTCCTGACTGAGAAGAGGGATCAGAAGATTGCGCGCGTCCTCGGGGAGGTACCGCAGGTAAAACGCGAAGTGAGTGGAGGAATGCTCTTTGTCTGGCCGTTTCGCCCAGTAGCCGAACTCTCCGAAGAAAGCCCTTTCGGGTAACTCGTCGAAGCTGTTCGGTTCGGGCTCGGCGAACTCGACGGTAACCTCGACACCGTCGTACGGCTTCCCTCTGCCGTTGATGACGCGGCCTTCGCAGGAGATCGAGTGGACGAGGGCGCGCTCGGCGTGTATCTCGTAGCGGGCTTCAGTCAAAAGGATCGAGATATGGGCGCCATAACCTTCGTCCTGATCGCGCTTGACTTGCAGCACCCGGCCCCGCAGATCATCGGTGTAGCGTGTATCGAATATCTCGAAGCCGATCACTGTATCTTCTCGGGGCGCTGAGACGTCGAGGTTCTTCAGACGGATGCGGGATTCCAACTTTGGCAGCGACTTGCCGGCAAGGGTAACCGTCGCCCACATGATGCGGCAGTGGTTGTCAGCCTCCGCCGCCTGACGGCGGATCGCCTCGAAGGCGTCAGGGTCCATCTCCATCTTTATCTCGACGGGCTCTGCCTCGACGGCCTCGCCGTCGAGTTCGAACCGTTCCGGCTCGACGCCAGCGGTCACCCAAATCCAGCCGAACACATTACCGTCATCCCCCGCAGCACCGAGATTCCCTAACCACTTCGGATCAGGTGGCGAGGAGATATCCACGCGGACGGGCTTGTTGTGGAAGGCAGAATCCCCCTCGCCGGACTCGTCGATGTCCCCTGAGGGCCGGCGGTAGGGATCGTCGATGCAGCCAGAAAGAACAAACCGCCGCTTCAGGCCCGCCGTGGCATCGTACCAAGTGTGGACGCCGCCGTACCGGAACAGTGCCAGTCTGAGGTCGCAGGTTCTTTGTTCGGATTGCTCTTCAGCCGTTCGCCCGATACTCCCCATATGAGCGAGCCGTTCGCCCGCCTTTTGGGAGCAAAGTAGGCCAGCGCGTGACCCAAAACAATCACGCCGACGACGGCATAGACTGAGCCGACTACGATCAGGTCTCGCCCGAGCAACGACCTTATCTTTCGTTGGATCTACGCCCTTGCCGGGGACTCCAGCGTTTCCTGGCCGAGCGCATGGAGCGCGGTG
>JBHHYG010000605.1:0-1608 GCA_046757445.1 Acidobacteriota bacterium | reverse complement strand
GTAACATGTGCGGAATCGCGGGCATTTGGGGCACAGTTGACGAGGAGGTAATCCGCGTAATGATGCTCCGGCTGGTTCACCGCGGCCCCGACTCACAGGGGATCCTCCGAAAACCGGAGAGGCGGACTGTGCTGGGTCACCGTCGGCTGGCCGTCATAGATCCTGCCGGGGGCGATCAACCGATCCGCTCCGAGGACGGCCATCAGGCCCTCGTTGCCAACGGGGAGATCTACAACTTCCGGTCGCTGCGTTCCCGCCTGAAGGATCGCCATCGGTTCCAGACGCAGAGCGATAGTGAGGTTGTCCTCGCCCTCTACGCGGAACGTGGGACTGCGTGTGCTAGCGATCTGGATGGAATGTTCGCCTTCGCCCTCGCTGATGGCGACGATCTCTTCGTTGCTCGGGACCCTATCGGTATCAAGCCCCTCTACTTCGGCCGGCGGAACGGTAATCTTCTCTTTGCCTCGGAGATCAAGGCGCTCATCGGTCTTGCCGAGGAAATAAGAGAGTTCCCGCCCGGTTCGTGGTTCCACTCGAGGATCGGCACTCGCATCTTCTACGAGGTGCCTGACCGCACGCCCGTGGAGCGAACCGTAAAGGAGACCGTCGCCCGCGTCCGCGAGACACTGGAACGCTCGGTAACCAAACGCCTGATGAGCGACGTCCCGCTCGGAGCCTTCCTCTCCGGCGGCTTGGACAGCAGCATTATCGCGGCTCTCATCCGGCCTCACGTCGACAAACTCCACACGTTCTCGGTCGGCATCGAGGGTAGCCGCGATCTCCAGGCGGCTCGCACCGTGGCTAACCACCTCGATACCGTTCATCACGAGCACGTCTTGAAGCCCGAGGAGATTGCTGCGAGCCTCTCGGAGATCCTCTTTCACCTGGAATCCTTCGACCAGGATCTGGTGCGCAGCGCCATCCCTTGCTACTTCGCCGCCCGCCTGGCATCCCAGGAGGTGAAGGTCATCCTCACCGGCGAGGGAGCGGATGAGCTCTTCGCGGGATACCGGTACTACCGGGATTACGAGGACCCCGCCCTCCTTCAGAGGGAATTACGCCGCTCGATACGGTCCCTGCACAACATTAATCTACAGCGGGTCGACCGCATGACGATGGCCCACTCGATCGAGGGACGCGTACCGTTCCTGGACGTAGAGATGATCGAGCTCGCGCAAACGATCCCGCCGGAACTCAAGCTCAAGAAAAACGGCGGTCCGCGACTGGTCGAGAAGTGGGTGCTGCGTAAGGCCTGCGAGGACCTCCTACCTGCGGAGATCGTCTGGCGGTACAAGGAGCAGTTCGACGAAGGCAGCGGTACGGTGGAGCTACTAAGGGAAGCCATCGGCCGTTGGATGCCCGCAGGTGAGGCTGGGCAGTACTCGCGGCATCACCCGATCGCACGGCTCCGATCACCTGAGGAGTGCCTCTACCACAAGCTTCTTTGTGAAGCCTATACTGATCCAACGCCGATCATTACAAACGTGAGCCGTTGGGCAGACCGCGAAGTCGGTGACGCCGTTTGAAATCCCCCTCACTGTGCAATGCAGTTGCCCTCAAAGCTAAATCTGAAAGGGTGAAAAGGCAATCAAAATCACCCTCTATCTT
>JBHHYG010000604.1:0-1608 GCA_046757445.1 Acidobacteriota bacterium | reverse complement strand
TCATGGACTAATCGTGGCGTGATCGAACGGGCTGGTGGTTCTCGATGAGATTCAGGTGATGCCGGAATTGTTCGCAGTGCCGCACGGAGTTGCGGGCGAAGTACGGTGTGAAGTCCATCGCATTGTTCGGTTCCGTGGCGCGAAACGAGGCTGCGGGCACGAGCGACGTGGATGTGCTGGTTGAATTCGAGCGGCCGGTAGACCTCTTCGACCTGGTCGACCTGCAACTGCACCTGCAGAGCGTTTTGGGAGTCAAGAAGGTCGATGCCGTCATGCGCGATTCCCTGTACCCCGCCCTGCGCGACAACATCCTGGGTGGAGCCATTGATGTCGATCGAGAAGCGTTGGCGCTTCGGCATTGAGCACATTCTCGAGCCCATCGAGAAGATTCAGCGCTACACCGAGGGCATGAACGAAGAGACGTTTGCCGCGAACTCGATGGCGCTTGGTGCTGTGATCCGCAACTTCCTCGTCATCGGCGAGGCAACCCGGCAGATACCGGCCGAGATTCGGGCGAAGCACCAGTCGATTCCCTGGCCGTTGATGCAGGGAATGTGCAACGTCCTCGTTCACGAGTACGATGCCGTCAAGCTGGAGGTGGTCTGGCGGACGAGTCCGGCAGCGGCAGGCCGTTGAGATCTGCTTGCCCGAGCCAGTTTGGACGAAAGCCCCGCGCGCTGGCGCTGGCTGTCGCTGGCTTGACGGTATTGGCTGTCCTGCCGTACCCTCCCGGATAGGGCATCAGCAGCGCAACGAAGGGAGGCCCCGATGGCTACACGAGCCGTTGATCTTGAAGGTGTGCCTGAAGACCAGGCTCGAGCGATTGAAGAGCAGGCCCGCTACTGGCGGGAGCTGACGGCGCGAAAGCGCCCAGCTCAGCGCCGCGAGCTGCCGCAGTGGCCCGGTATTGCGCCGCTTCCCGAGAAACTCCGCCGGCGCGAGATCTACGACGATGTCGGCTGATCGAGCCCTGCTGGATACCAACATCCTCATCTATGCCCTCGATCCCACCTCCGAGTTCCACGCGGCGAGCCATGCGCTCTTGAAACGGATCGACACCGCTGGCGCCGGGCTGTGCATCGCGCCGCAGAACCTCGCCGAGTTCTACGCCATCGTAACGAGCGGTCGCCGCGTTCCCGCGCCGCGCAAGCCCGAGGAGGCTCTGGCGGTCATCGAGCAGTTCCTAGAGCGACCAGGACTGGAGCTCCTGCCGGTGCCGACAGACGTGGTTGCGCGATGGGTCGCGCTCGCGCGGCGCCGTCCGGTAGTGGGCGGTGACCTCTTCGATATCCAGCTGATCGCCACAATGCTCGGCAACGGCATCACGCGCATCTACACCTTCAATCGCGACGACTTCGTCATGTTCTCTGAACTTCAGGTGATCGTACCGACCGCAGGTGAGCCGGAGGCGAGCCCAGCCATACCGCGTTCTTCCGACGAAGGATAGCATGCCAACACGTTGCGTACCGTCTCCGCCACCGCGCCCTCACGCAACTTCCGGCCGAGTCGCGCCACTCGTTTCGCCGAACGGCTACGAAATGGTTGCGAACACGGCGCTCCTGCTCCGCGCTCTCGAATTCTCCGCCCGCAAGCACCGCGACCAGCGGC
>JBHHYG010000603.1:0-1612 GCA_046757445.1 Acidobacteriota bacterium | reverse complement strand
CGGCAGCCGACGCCCAAGCGGCGGCAGGAAGGCCGGAGAAGGAAATAGAGGCCCTCTCGAGAGCGGTGAAGCTGGCTGCCGACAGGGGCACAGAGGCCTATCCGCTGGCGCTCAGAAAGAGGGCGGACCTCTACTTCCGGCAACAGCTCTTCGAGCTGGCGCTCGAGGATTACCGACCGCTGATGACACTCAACAGCCAGGATGCCTACCCGGCGATTCGCGCCGGCCGCTGCCTCGACGCCCTGGAGCGGGGGGGATGAGGCTCTGGATACCTATAAGGAAGCGGTGCGTATCGCCCCCGCATCGACTGCGGCCAGGGAGGCACTGGCTCGAGCTTATCTCGAGCGCCGCGAGTACCTGGAGGCGATTGAGCAGTGGCGGGCCATCCTGTCCCGAAACCGCCAAGCAGTGGGCCCGCGCGTGCAAATCGCCAGGGCCTACGCCAGCATGGGATTGCTGGATCAGGCGGTCAGGTACTACTCGGAGGCGCTCGATCTGGCCCCTGACAATGCAGCACTAAGACGGGAGATGGAGAGGGTCGTAGACCGCATTCGAGATCCAGACCAGTGAGGAAAAGCGCCGGCCTTCCCGACCGCCTCGCCTTCGGAACTCTCCTGGCGCTCCTCGTCCTCACCCCCTGGCCACTGGGGTCGCGCCTTCCTTGGGCGTCGATGCTGGCGGCCGGCGTCACCATCGCGATGGGTTCTCTGTGGCTAGCCGCCGCCCTTCTCACCGGCCGGCGCCTGATCTGGCATTCCCTCTATCTCCCGATCATCGCCTTTCTGGCGTGGACCGGCCTACAGTGGGCGGCAGGATGGACGATCTATGCTCATGCTACCGCCTACGAATGGGTTCGCTACTTCTCCTACGCTGCGGCCTTCGCCCTCACCGTACAGGTGGCTCGACAGCCCGAGCGGGCCGACCTGCTCCGAACAGTAATCATGATGATGGCGATCGCCGTCGGCCTCTTCGGCTTGCTGCAGTTTCTCACCTGGAACGGCCACCTCTACTGGATTTACGACCCGCCCTACTTGGGCACCCGCTTCGGCCCCTTCAACAACCGCAACTATTTTGCCGGCTACATGGTGGCCAGCCTGGCGCCGGCGCTGGCATCGATCTTCAGCGGTGAGAAGCGTCGCGATCGCGTGCTCATCGGGTACCTCACCTGGGTCGCGGTGCTTTCCCTTTTGATCTGTCTTTCGCGGGGGGGGAGCATCGCCCTTGCCGTGGTATTGGGAATGGTGATCGCCTACAGGCTGGACGATCTTCGCTCTATCCGAAATCCACTACGAAGGGAGGGGAGCGGAAACCACAGGAATCGGGGCCGGGCGCTCCTTGCCGTTGCCGTCGTCGTTTCCATCATTGCAGGCCTTGCCTGGCTGCAACAGACCGACCGTGTGCTAGCGCGCTTGGAGACGCTGTTTCAGTTTGAGGCCGAAACGCCGCTTCAGGGACGCGCGAGAATCTGGCACGATGCCCTGCCCATGGTCGCCGACCGCCCGCTTGCCGGCTTCGGCCTCAACACCTTCGGCTGGGCCTTCCCACAGTACCGCCACGAGCCGACCTCCAACACGGCCATGCACGCCCACAACGAGTACCTCGAGATGCTGGT
>JBHHYG010000602.1:0-1620 GCA_046757445.1 Acidobacteriota bacterium | reverse complement strand
GCCTTCCACCGGGCAGGAAACCAGACCGACCTTCCGGCGACGATCTGTTACGTTGCAATGTTCTTTGATCGAATGGATGAACCCGACATTGCCGCGACGGTGTTTGGAAGTAGTCGAATGTCGGCGGAGTCGTGGGTTGTTGAGATGCCGGCCGTCCTCGACCATCTTCGAGACACACTCGGGTCGGAGACATTCGATGCCTGTGTCGCAGCAGGCGCGAAGATGGATCCGAGTGCCGCTGTGCACTATACCCGTGAGCAGATTCACAGGATGCAAGCGTCGGTGGGATCCGTCCCGAGTCCTGTAGAAAAAGAAATGGCGTAACCTCCGAGTAGGAAAAAACAGTCGCTGGAAACGGCGACAAGGAGGTTACGCCATGGGCAACGGTAGCATGGGAGAAGTGCCGGTCGTCGAGTTTCGTAGCGCCATTCAGGAGCTGCTGCGCGGCCGCATCCAAGAGGCGATCCTGATCACTGTCGAGGAGGAGCTCGCCGAAGCGCTCGGATGCGGACCCTACGAGCGCAACGGCTCGCGGCGAGGGTATCGGCACGGGACATACCGGCGGCAGATCACGACCGCTCAGGGGCCGCAGGATCTGGAGGTGCCGCGGGGACGACTGATCCGACCGGATGGCAGCATCGAGGAGTTCCGCAGCGCGATCGTACCTCGCTACCAGCGTCGCACCGAGGAGGTCAACGAGGCGATCCTGGGAGCGTACCTGGCGGGAGCCAACAGTCGGCGGATTCGCAAGGCGTTGGCGCCGTTGCTGGGCCAAGCGAACCTGTCGAAGAGTGCGATCTCGAGGGTGGTGGGGCGGCTCAAGGCGCTGTTTGCCACGTGCTGTGAGCGGGATCTGATCGGCGAGCGGTACCCGGTCCTGTACCTGGACGGTTTCCACTTGAAGGTGCGGTTGGCGCGGCGGGTGGTGTCGGTACCGGTGCTGGCGGTGCTGGGCGTGGCGGAAGATGGTCGGAAGGTGTTGGTGGCGTTGCGCTTGGCAGCGTCCGAGGCGGGCTCTCACTGGAAGTCGCTGATCGAGGATCTCGAGCAACGAGGCCTTCGTCCGCCTCAGTTGATCATCGCCGACGGTCACAAGGGGCTCGCCAAGGCGATGACGGTGTGGCCTGGAGCGAAGGTGCAACGGTGCGTCCAGCACAAGTGGGCGAACCTGATGACGCACTGCCCGGCGCACGCCCGAGCCGAGCTGAAAAGAGACTGGGACCGCATCGTCAGGGCCGCCAACGGAGCAGCGGCGAGGGCCGCCTACAACGACTTCGTGCGCAAGTGGTCGAGGCTCGTGCCGGCGGTGGCGCGCAGCCTCGAGGAGGCAGGCCTCGCGCTGCTGACCTTCTATGAGTTCCCCAAGCCGATGTGGAAGACGCTGCGCACGACGAACCCGTTGGAGAACCTGAACCGGGAGTTCCGTCGCCGTACCAAGACCCAAGGATCGTTCAGCACAGAGGCGGCCGCGGTGACGTTGCTGTGGGGGCTGATCGCCTTCGGCCAGATCCGCATGCGCCGCATCGATGGGTACCAGCATCTCTACATGATCATCGAGCACCAGGAGGAAGCCGCCGCGTAAGAAGTAACATCAACGTCCAACTTCGGAGGACCGCCCAG
>JBHHYG010000601.1:0-1624 GCA_046757445.1 Acidobacteriota bacterium | reverse complement strand
ATCTACCTTCATTACGTATTCGATCTATGGGTTCAGTGGTGGCGTCGCAAGCGAGCCCAAGGAGACGTGATCGTGGTACGCTACGCCGATGGCACGCCGGTACAGGCGTGAAACAAATGGGGTGAAAGTCCCTTGACCCCAATTGTCCATTCGGGGGTCTAGCAGGAGGTAGGGTTTATGGAGTGATTCATAGGCTCAAGTTACCTTGAACGGTAAATGCAAAGCAGTGGGCTGCAACAACAGTGAACCCGAATTAGCCTCGTAATACGGGAGTGCACCTGCCGACTGTATCGTCGCACTGGGAAGGCTGATAGAGGGTGGGGATTAATGGACATGCGAACCACTCTACAGGTGCCGGGGTGTTAGGGGTTGCACGCTGCGAATGTTTCACGTCGTAGGCCGGGAAATCTTGCAATGGTCCCAGTTGGCCGCTGGGAACGGAGGTGTATAAGGCCGAGCCGAAAACTTCATCGGCCATGCAAGATCTCCGCGGGGCTCGTAGTACCGACTGTATCGCCCTGGAAACTCGGCGAGAGGGAAGGAGCCCTGCTTCAGTCAGTGGTGCTCAATGGAGTTTGGGATGTCCGATTGCCACACGGCTAGGAACGGAGATAAAGTCCGAAAACTTCAGAGAGCCCTATATCTCAAATCCAAGCAGGACAAGGAGGTGAGGTTTTATAGCCTTTACGATAAGGTCTGGAGAGAGGATGTCCTTTGGGAGGCTTGGCGGCAGGTCAAGGCAAACCAGGGGGCGCCTGGGGTAGATGGCAAGGCAATCGAGGCGATTGTCGAGACAGGCCAAGAAGAGGGGATGATCAAGAGGTTGCAGCAGGCGCTACGCGAAAAACGCTACCGGTTCGCTCCGGTTCGGCTGGTCGAGATTCCCAAGCCAAAAGGCGGAACAAGACCGCTGGGCATTGCGACGGTGGAAGATCGCATCGTGCAGACTGCAATGAAGCTTGTTATTGAGCCGATCTTTGAGGCGGACTTCCACGACTGCTCCTATGGCTACAGGCCGAAGCGGGACGCCAAGCAGGCATCCATGATGATTCGGGAAGACCTGTACAACCGTGCATGGGGAGTTGTGGAGATCGACTTCAGGTCGTACTTCAACAGCATTCCGCACCGAAAGCTTGTAAAGCTGATTACGAGGCGGATAGCGGACGGAAGTATGCTGAAGCTGATTAAGCAAACGCTGAAGATCGGAGTCAAAGGCAAGGGAGAGGTGGTGCCGACGAAGGTCGGGGTGCCGCAAGGGTCACCAATCTCGCCGTTGTACAGCAACATCTACCTGAACCTCATTGATCAACTGTGGCACAGGCGAGGCTACCCGGAGAAGCTCGGTGCGACGCTGCACCGCTACGCCGACGATGCCATTTTGGTGTGTCGCAGGAGTCCTCAGCCGGTCCTGGCTGCATTCGAGGCGGTTGCCAAGAGGATGGAGCTGACCATCAACCGCGAAAAGACTCACGTGACACGCCTGACCGATGGATTTGACTTCATCGGCTTCAACTTCGTGAAACGGAAGAGCCCCAGTAGCGGGAAGAATACCATCTACATTTTCCCGGCCAAGGCCGCCCAACAGAAGATTCGGAATAGGCTGAAATATCTCACATCGAGACGA
>JBHHYG010000600.1:0-1624 GCA_046757445.1 Acidobacteriota bacterium | reverse complement strand
GCCGAGATGGCCGACAGCCCCATGTCGGCGCCACCACCGTCACCGCACCCAGGGCGCGCCCAAGAATCAAGGCCGGCCGCGAGATCGGCTGGGCGAGCAGCAGACCGACCCAGCCCTCGACGAGGAGCCGTGGCACCAGGTTGCTGGTGGCAAACAACGCCAGGGCCACACCGACGATGTAGAGGAGGGTGATGACGATTACCTGGAACGTGCCGACCACGTCGCTGATCTGTACGCCGAGCTGATCCACCTTCAGCTCTTGGCCGAACAGCTTTGCCGAAGCCAGCGTGCCCTCGACGATATCGAGGCTCACCGCAGTGGCCAGCAGCAACAGAAAAACCGTGACGCAGAGCAGGAAAGCGATCAGCGTCCACCTGTGGAGCGCTTCGCGCAGGGTGTAGGAGACCAGGGCACGGGTCTGCATCAGGGCCAGTCTGAAGCCGGCCGCTGGTGCCTGCGGTTTTCGATCCCGGGGAAGAGAAAGTGCCGGCGCTCTCATCGCTCGCTTCCCGGCTCTTGGGGCCGGGCTGCAGCCTCCTTAACCGCCTTGAGAAACACCTCCTCGAGGCTACTGCGCACCGGCTCGATGGCCTCGATCTCGACCGCGGCGCTGCGCAGGCGGTCGAGGGCAGCATTCAAATGGCTGCGATCGCTAACGGTAAGACGCCAGGCGAACAGCCCCGCTGGGGCTCTCACCTGTTCGATGCCCTCGACAGCGCCATCGAGCATTGCCGGCACCGACTCGGGAGCTGAAGCGACGGTCAATCGGTACTCCCTCTCTCGCGATGTCATCTCCGCTAGCCGACCGCTCTCGGCGACGCGGCCGCCATGCAGGATCGCTACCTGATCGCAGACCATCTCCACCTCGGTGAGTAGGTGCGAGTTGATGAACAGCGTCGTACCCTTTTCACGGCATCGCCGTAGGATGTTGCGGACCACCACGCGCCCGAGCGGGTCGATGCCCTCCGCCGGCTCGTCGAGGAAGAGGATCTCCGGTTCGTTGATCAATGCCTGCGCCAAGGCGAGCCGTTGGCGCATGCCCTTGGAGAATCCGCCCACACGGTGGCCGCGCCACTCGTCCAATTCCACCTCTTGCAGGGCGGCGTCGATGCGCCGGGGGCGGATCGAGGCCGGCAACCCACTGAGACGGGCGAAAAGTTCGAGCACCTGCTTGGCGCTGAGGAAGGCCGGGTACTGGCGATGTTCGGGCATGTAGCCGATACCAGCCCTCGCGCCGGGTGTGCCGGCCAGGGTTCCGAGTAGCCGGGCGCTACCGCGCGTCGGCTGCACCAGGCCCAGCAGTACCTTGACCAGCGTCGTCTTGCCGGCGCCGTTGGGGCCGAGAAGGCCGAACGCCTGGCCGCGCTCGACTCTGAGATCTACCCCGCGCAGGGCCTGCACGGATCTGCTTGGAAAAGCATGATAGACCTTGGTGAGACCCTCGATCTCGATGATCGGCATCGGCGGGCTCGTTGACGGTGCGTGAGTCAGGCGGCGAGGACGGCTATGGTACAGGCCTGTCGCCGTGCATTACAGCCTACTAGAGTGGGATGGTGTACTAGCCCGCATTTCTCAACGGCTCGTGGCTGCGCGGCTGCAATGGCGCGCGATGACTGCGTTGCGC
>JBHHYG010000599.1:0-1628 GCA_046757445.1 Acidobacteriota bacterium | reverse complement strand
GGCTGGGCGTCAATCGCTCGACCTTCCGCGATCGCGAGCGGACCAAACCGGGTTAGACCGCCTCTCCAACATCGAAGGGGTGCGGAGCGAGACCCCGGCTGATCGTGGAAGGCGTGCCTGCACCCCGAGCGGTAGGGCCGCACCAGAGGGGATGGTCAGCTAAAAAGAGTTGATGGGACATGAGGGGCCTGGGGTGATCCCTCCCCCAGCGGAATCCCAGGCCAGATTCCTGGTTGGAATCTGCTCCGCGGATAGTCACTCACACCCTTGGCGCTCAGGCTTGGAAGAACGAAGTCGCGCCTGGCGCGTTCGACGAACCGCCGGACCCAAACCGCGCGAGATTCGCCTCACTGATTTCACGAATCTTCTTCGAGTACCTGGGATTCACCCTCTGCCCCAAGCGATCAAGGAGCCGACCCATCGCCTCGTAACGCTCTCGGGCAGTCCCGAACCCAGGACCAAGAGTGGCGTCAAGTATGTCCTCGAGATAATCGACCTCGTCCGCAGATCGAAGCATGTCCGCGATCTGCCACGCGAGGTCACGACATCTCCGTCGGATGTCTTCGGGCACGGGCTCGCGCCGGATTTCAGCAGCGCTGAACCAGAAGTAACTGCCATAAAGCTCCATCAGCTTCATATAGATCTCGAAGCGGCGCTCCTCAACGACTCGGCGTCTTTCTCGTTGTCTGGTGAGCATGTTCGCGACCAAGGCGCTCACCAGGGTCACCCCGACGCCACTGAAGAACGCGAGAAGCGGCTCGATGTTCATCACCTGTCCGGCTAACGGCCTGCGACTGACCCGCGGCTGTTCATCGAACGACAAGCGGCCGCCGGGTCCAGTCGCGGGTTAGGTTGCTTTCTAGCTCACCCCTTTCTAAGCTTGTAGACGCGGTCGAGCTTACTCCACCAATACTCTACGAATTTGTTGCCCTGCAACACGTACAAGTAATCGCCCTTCTCGTAGACAATGTAATGAAAGGCATCTGCCTTAAGACTTAGCGGTTCTCGACTGCCGTCGGGTTTCTCAATGAGCTTTCGGTCACCGCTAATCTTCTTTGGTTCCTTGGGCTCTAGCAGAAGCCACTCATACAAGCCCGTGCCAAGCGGCTGGCCGGAAGCAGGGCCCTCGATAACCTCCTTTTCCGGGTAGCTGAGGGGTGCGCGCCAGATTTCGAGGGGCTCAAAGCTATCCCCTTTGGAGAGAAGCGCGACCGCGACATCGTTCCTTGCGTCGTGACCGACCAGCACGACGTCAAAGATCCCGTCACCATTGAAATCACCGACGACCGCGAAGGGCGCTTGTTTTTCAGAGAATGGGTAGTCAGCAATGCCACTTGGCCAATACTGCGATTGCTTCCACGGCACGAAGGTTGCGTTGAAGTTCGTCAATGCAGATTGCATCTTTTCAGGCAATGCGATTATGTGCTCTCCTTGTACCCTCCTCACGATGGGAAGGTCGCCCGCCCAGGAGGTGTACGCCCACATCAACAGGACATAAACGCAGGATCTTGCGACGACTCCCGCCAAGCGCTTTGTCGGTCTCCGTATCCTTTCTGAAGAGTGCACGGTAAGAGGAAAAAGTGGGGTCTGTCCCCGCTTTTCCCGGGACCAATACGGGCCGGGTCGCG
>JBHHYG010000598.1:0-1635 GCA_046757445.1 Acidobacteriota bacterium | reverse complement strand
CTGCCACCCTCGGCGCGTCCTTTCCTAGGCGGCCCGCGGTGCGTCAAGGACCGCTCGAACCTTGACGGCGAGATCGGCAGGCGAGAACGGCTTCGAGAGCAAGGTGGCATTGGGACCCAACTCCCGCCTCGTTGAGGGACTGCCGTGGCCGGTCATGTAGAGGACCTTCAGTTCCGGGCGCGCGAGCGTGAGCTTCCCCGCCAGCTCCAGCCCACATTCATGCGCGGCATGACCATGTCTGTAAGGAGCAGGTGGATCGGGCCGTGGTGCTCGCCCGAGATCTCGGTCACGTCCCGTCAAGTGGTGTACGAAGGCCACTGAGTCGATCCGATCTTAGGCGCTGATGGCGAGCAGGTCCTCCTGTGGGGCGCCGGCGGGAAGGGCAGCCATGGCCTCGGCGACGACCTCGAGGCTCATGTAGCGGCGGGTCACGGCCCACTCGTCGTTCTGCTCGGCGAGCACGGCGCCGACCAGGCGGATCAGCGCGCGGCGGTTCGGGAAGATGCCGACCACGTCGGTGCGACGCCGAACCTCCTTGTTGAGCCGCTCGAGCGGGTTGTTGGACCAGAGCTGGCGCCGTGCAGCCCAGGGGAAGGTCGTAAAGGCCAGCAGCTCCTCGCGAGCATCCGCCAGCAGCTCGGCTGCCTCCGGGAAGCTTCCTTCCAGGTGCTCGAGCACCTGGTCGAACTGGCCCTCGGTGCTCTCTGCATCCGGCTGGGCGAAGATCGAGCGTACCAGCGTCGCCACGGCCTGCTGTGCCGCCTTGGGCACCTTGGCCAGCAGGTTCACCATGAAATGGGTTCGGCAGCGTTGCCAGCTGCTGCCAGGCAGAGCCGAGGCGATGGCTGCTTTGAGCCCCTCGTGGGCGTCCGAGGTCACCAGCTGCACGCCGCTCAGCCCCCGGCTCACCAGGGAGCGCAGGAACGACAGCCAGCCGGCGCCGTCCTCGGTGGTGATCACGTCCACCCCCAGCACCTCCCGGTACCCGTCGCTATTGACAGCGATCGCCATCACCGCCGTGACGTTGACCACCCGGCCGCCCTCGCGGCTCTTGATCTGCATCGCGTCCAGCCACAGGAACGGGTACGGACCCGCATCCAGAGCTCGGCAACGGAACGCCTCGACCCTCTCGTCGAGGTCCTTGGCCATCTCCGAGACCCGCGACTTGGAGATCCCCTCCAGCCCCATACTCTTGACCAGCTTGTCGACCTTGCGGGTCGAAACCCCGAGCACGTACGCCTCTGTCACCGCTGCCACCAGAGCCTTCTCGGCGCGCCGTCGCGGCTCCAACAGGAACTCCCGGAAGTAGGCGCCCTGCCTGAGCTTCGGGACCGCCAGCTGGTTCGTTCCCACCCGCGTGTCCCAGCCTCGCTGCCGGTACCCGTTCCGCCGGTTGACTCGCTCCGCCGACCGGCTGCCGTAGCTGGCGCCGCAGATGGCGTCCACGTCCGCGCTCATCAGCAACTGCGCGAGAACCGCCACCATCTCCTGCAGCAGATCGGTGCCGTGCTCCGTCAGCCCCTTGCGCACCCACTCGGCGGCGGGCATCTTGGTCTTGGCCACTGGTTGTCCTCCTTGGTCTAGGGTTCTTGATGCAAACCAAGGATCGACCAGTGGCCGTCTTCTCTTCAACCG
>JBHHYG010000597.1:0-1638 GCA_046757445.1 Acidobacteriota bacterium | reverse complement strand
CAAACAGGTGTCCAAGGAAAACGGGGGGCGCGGCAGTCAGGCCAGCTGCCATTCGTGTTTGCCGACAGCCCGCCAGGGGGCGGAGAGACGGGGCCTGAGGACGGATCCGAGGGTCGAGACTTTCTGCTGCGTATAGCGAAGGCAAGGGACGCGAAGGATTCCGTCGCCCCAGCAAGGGACGGGTGTTCTTTGCTGGAACGAGTGGCGTCACCGTCGAACCTGGCGGAGGCGTTGCTTCACGTCGCGCGCAACCGGGGCGTCCCTGGAGCGGACGAGCAGTCAGTCGAAGAAGTCGTCGAGGCATCGCCTCGGCTGCTTCATCGCCTGCAACGTGATCTGCTGTCGGGATCTTATCGGCCAGGCGAGATTCTTCGGGTTTGGATTCCCAAGCCGGGGAGTCGAGATCGTCGGGCCTTGGGGATTCCGAATGTGGTGGATCGCTGGGTTCAGGAGGCGCTTCGGCGAGAGCTGGAGCGGATCTTCGAGCCGGGCTTCCATACGAGCAGTCACGGCTTTCGTCCAGGCCGGGGGCCCCGAACCGCGCTGGCGGAGGTTTCTGAGTATGTGTCTGCGGGATACGACTGGATCGTGAGCCTCGACCTGTCGAAGTTCTTCGATCGAGTGAACCATCAACGGCTGCTGGCGCGCCTGGCGCGCCAAGTCGAGGATGGTCGCGTGCTGCAGCTCATCCATCAGATCCTTCGCGCAAGTGTGGTCATGCCGACCGGGGAGCGCATCGCGCCGGACCAGGGGACCCCGCAAGGGGGCCCACTCTCACCCCTTCTCTCCAACGTGGTGTTGGATGAGCTGGACTGGGAGCTGGACCGGCGGGCCTTGCGTTTCGTTCGCTACGCCGATGACCTTCAGGTCTTCGTTCGCAGCAAGCGGTCGGCAGGGCGAGTTTTCGAGGGTCTCACTCGGTTCGTCGAAGGTCGCCTTCGACTGAAGGTGAATCGGG
Source organism: Acidobacteriota bacterium (assembly GCA_046757445.1). Taxonomy (GTDB): domain Bacteria; phylum Acidobacteriota; class UBA890; order UBA890; family UBA890; genus JBHHYG01. The sequence goes on along the minus strand of JBHHYG010000597.1, from coordinate 680 downwards.
AGAAGAGCCTCGTGACACGCCCGGAGGGAGCCCACATCCTCGGCTTCTGCCTTCATGTGAAGGAAGCGGGCGAGGTGGAGATCCATCTTTCGAAGAAGGCCAAGGCGAATATGGATGCGATGATTCGCGCCCTGACGCCCCGGACATGGGGGCAGTCGCTCGCGGCCTGCATCGAGCAGGTGAACGAGTACCTGCAAGGGTGGCTGGGCTACTTCCAGCTCTGCACGATCGAAGGGGCTCGCCTCTTCGGACGATTCGATGCTCATATCCGGCGACGGGTACGCGCCATCGTCATTCGCCAGAAGAAGCGCGATCGGTCTCTGTACCGGCATCTTCGATCTCGCGGCGTGAGTTCGGGTGCGGCGGCGAAAGCCGCGTTTAGCCATCGCGGTCCTTGGGCTCGGAGCAATCACTTCGGGCTCACGAAGGCTTACTCGAACGCCTGGTTTGCCGAGCGGTTGGTGAGCCTGCGGGACCAGTGGCAACAGCGTGTCGCCCGAACTACGGCCTCAGGTCAGCTCTCTATGTTCTGCTGACCGGGATATCATCCAAAGAGCCGGATGTGTGGCCCACAAGTCCGGTTCTGAGAGAAGGGCCCCTGGGTAACTGGGGGTCCTTACTCGACCGCAGCGGCGGCTACGTCAAGGACAACGCCCTCAAGGGTCGCCGTTTCAATAGCC
>JBHHYG010000596.1:0-1638 GCA_046757445.1 Acidobacteriota bacterium | reverse complement strand
GGCACCGGAGACGTATTTGACAATACGTCGAGGAGCCCGAGCAAGCGCAACGCAGCGAGCGCGCCCTTTGCCGCGCCCGCAGCAGCAATCCGTTGAGATATGCGGGCTAGAGCGGTTTCTGTCCTCTGTGCAAGGCCACGGTGCCGAGACCCATCATCCTGTAGGTGACCTGCCGGAAGCCCGCTGCCTGCAACTGCTCGGCGAAGGCCGCGGGTGCCAGCCAGGCCCGGATACTACGGTACAAGTACTCGAAGGGCTCCGCCGTGCCGGTGAGCCATCGTCCGACGCGCGGCATGACCGAGCGGGTGTACAGACCGTGAGCCCAGCGCAGTGGAACGTGCCGCGGACGGCTGAACTCGAGGATGGCGACGCGGCCACCGGGCCGAAGAACGCGGAACATCTCGACCAGCACCTGGTCGAGAACCGGCTTGACGTTGCGCATGGCGAAGGCCGAAGTGACCCCGTCGAATCGCTCGCCGCCGTAGGGCAGCGCTTCGGCCCGGGCTACCTGGAAAGAAACGTTGTTAGCGACGCCCGACTTGGTTCGAGCAACCGCGATCATCTCGACGGCAAAGTCACAGCCGACTGCGCGGCGGACCCCTCGGGCGGCAGCGAAGGCCAGATCGCCGGTACCGGTGGCAACGTCCAGAACCAGCGCATCGGAGGGCAACTGCAATGCCCTCACGGCTGCCCGGCGCCAGCCGAAGTCCATGCCCAGGCTGGCCCAGTGATTGAAGCTGTCGTAGCGCGGCGCCAGGATGTTGAACATGTGACGTACGGCGACACCGAACGAACCACCACCCTCCGCCACCCTGTCGGGCGCAAGCGGCTTAGCCCGCATTGCTCATCGGTCTTCTGCTGCGGACGCGCACGTATCTTTTGACCGCCTGCCACCACCCATGACAGAATCCGCCTTTCGATTTCATGTTGTCTGTACGACAACTCAGTGCCCACAGGAAGACACCGGGGGGATGGGTTTCATGTCTGAGTTTACCAGCGTAGCCAAGACAACGGATCTGGCACATGGCGAGGGCAAGGTCGTGGAGGCAAATGGAACTGCCATCGCGCTGTTCAACATCGACGGCACCTTCCATGCCATCGACAACACCTGCCTGCACCGCGGAGGTCCTCTCGGCGATGGGATGTGCGATGGTGCCACCGTGACCTGCCCTTGGCACGGCTGGCAGTATGACGTCACATCGGGCGAGTGTCTGAACATGCCCGGCGAGCAGGTGGATCGGTACGAGGTCCTGATCGAAGGTGACGACGTCCGGGTCAAGGCCTGAGCCGGCCAGCGCAACACAGTCATCACCTGCCCTTGCGGTGGCGCAGCCGCGAGCCGTTGAGAAGTTCGGGCTAGGCGGAGAAGGAGTGACCGCAGCCGCAGGTGCCGGTGGCCTTGGGATTGTTCACCTTGAAGCCGCTGCCGCTGAAGTCCTCGTAATAGTCGACGACGGAGCCCTCCAGGTAGGGCATGCTGAAGTGGTCGACGAGCACCTCGATCTCTTCGTCGCCTGCCCCCTGCGGGATTTTCTCGTCACCTTCCTTAGGCTCGTCAAAGCTGAAACCGTACTCGAAGCCGGAGCAGCCACCGCCCTGAACGAAGAGGCGCAGGTACTTGCCCTTGGCCTCTTCGTG
>JBHHYG010000595.1:0-1650 GCA_046757445.1 Acidobacteriota bacterium | reverse complement strand
TGTCGAAACGTATCTCGGTGACATCGAAACCGGGAGGGTGGTTGCCCGGGATGAAGCCCAAGGGGAGACCTGCTGACTGCTTGGGTGGTGTCCGGCATGTAGGTGGCGTGAGCCTGATCCTGGCTCTCATGTGGAACGTGGGAACCTGTCGTCCCGCTGCGAAGGGAAGAATTCAAGTGGGAAGCCCCCACGAGAATGCACGTACCGATGCGGGGCACAGGGGCGGAGCGGCCCGTAGTAGCGATGAAGCCCCCGAAAGGGGGCGGAGCGAAGGGGTCGCGTCATTCGGTCTCGCGCGCAGGTCAACCGGCAACGGGAGGAACCTGTGAGCGGGGCAAAGCCGTTTCAGATCCCGAAGCAGATCGTCTGGAAGGCCTACCTACGGGTCAAGTCGAAAGATGGAGCCGCTGGAGTCGATTCCGAATCAATCGAAGCCTTCGAGCGAGACCTGAAGGCGAACCTCTATCGGATTTGGAATCGCATGTCGTCAGGGACGTACTTCCCGCCGCCGGTTCGTCAGGTGGTTATTCCGAAGCGTGATGGGGGCGAGAGGAAGCTGGGTATTCCGACGGTTGCCGATCGGATCGCCCAAACGGTCGTCAAGCTGTTCCTGGAACCCGTGGTGGAGCCGAAGTTCCACCGCGATTCGTACGGGTACAGGCCGGGCAAGTCGGCGGTCGGAGCCGTCGGTCGGGCCCGGGAGCGCTGCTGGCAGTACGACTGGGTGCTCGACCTCGACATCCGGGCCTTCTTCGACACCCTCGATCACGAGCTCGTCATGCATGCGGTCAGGAAGTACACGAGCTGCCGGTGGGTCCTCCTCTACATCGAGCGGTGGCTGCGTGCCGCCGTACAACTCGAGGATGGCACGTTGGCAGAGCGTCGATCGGGCACGCCCCAAGGAGGAGTCATCAGCCCGCTGCTCGCGAATATCTTCCTCCATCTCGCGTTCGACACCTGGATGCAGAAGACGTTTCCATGGGTGCCGTTCGAGAGATACGCCGACGATATTCTCGCGCACTGTCGGACAAAGGAACAAGCCGAACGGGTCCGACAGGCGGTGCGGGAACGACTCACTCGGTGCAAGTTGGAAGTCCATCCGGAGAAGACGAAGCTCGTGTACTGCAAGGACTCCAATCGCCGAGAGACGCATACGGTAGAGCGGTTCGACTTCTTGGGTTTCACGTTCCGGCCACGTCGCTCGCGCAATCGGGACGGACGGTATTTCGTCAGCTTTAGTCCCGCGGTGAGTCGGACAGCCGCGAAGGAAATGCGGCAGTTCATGCGGCGGTCGTGGCGTCTACCATGTCGAACCGACAAGGACCTGATCGATCTGGCGCACATGTTCAATCCGGTCATTCGTGGCTGGATTGGATACTACGGCAGTTATCACAAGTCCGCATTGTTCCCGGTCTTCCGGCAGCTCAACTTGGCGTTGAGCACGTGGGCGCGGCGGAAGTATAAGCGGCTCAAGGGACATCGCCGCCGGGCGTCGCATTGGCTTGGGCACGTCGCCCGACGGGATCCGTCGCTTTTTGCTCACTGGCAGCTTCTCGGGGTCAAGCCGTAGGCTGGATGATAGGAGCCGTATGAGTCGAGAGGCTCACGTACGGTTCTGGGAGAGCGCGGGGGTGCAACTCCCCCGCGCCA
>JBHHYG010000594.1:0-1656 GCA_046757445.1 Acidobacteriota bacterium | reverse complement strand
CGCGCTCCCACCGCCAGGCACCGACTTCGGCCGGCCCCCCGGCCGAAAGACTCGACGTCAAGGCAGATCAACGGATGACCCTCGGGTACATCTTCGATTCTAGCCCGAACTCCTCAAGCGGTCGTGGAGCGAGCGGGCGCCCAGGCTCCCGGGCACAAGGCGCATGCCGGAGAGGGTACGTACGGGGGCTTGCGGGGAGGCTTTGCCCGGCAAGGGCGAGCGCAGCGAGTCGCCTCTCCGCAAGCCCTCCGTACATACCTCGACCCCTCGAGCCACGCGCAACGCAGTCATCGCCCACCATTGTAGCCACAGGCCGTTGAGAAGTCCGGGCTAGGGTCAGCTCGATCAAGAGTGCGGTTTGTCCGCAGCATCGGAAACCATTAGGATGGAAAGGTCAGGATGAGAAAAAGGCAATGACCAAAGCCATATCGACCGACACAACCCCTTCCTCCGCCGGCCTCAAAGGGGTAGTGGCCGGGCGTTCGTCGATCTGCTTCATCGACGGCGAGCGGGGCATCCTGGCCTATCGCGGTTACGACATCCACGACCTGGCAGAGCACTCTAGCTTCGAGGAAACCGTTTACCTGCTGTGGGATGGTGAGCTGCCGACGCGCACGCAGCTAGCGGACTTCATCACCCTGCTGAGCAACGAGCGCGAGGTCAACGGGGCGGTTCTCGATCTGATCCGGGCGGCACCGGCCGATGCCCCGCCGATGGCTGTCCTGCGCACGGCGGTCTCCGCCCTCGGGCTCATCGACGCCGAGGCCGAGAACCTGTCGCCGGAGGCCACCCGGCGCAAGGCGGCTCGCCTGACGGCAAAGATGCCGACGATCGCCGCGGCGATCGATCGCTGCCGGCGGGGCGAGGAGCCGGTCGCTCCGGATGCCGCGCTCGAGCACGCCGCCAACTTCCTGTACATGATACGGGGCGAGCGCCCCAGCCCCGAGGCGGCGCGGGCCATGGACGTGGCCCTGGTGCTGCACGCCGACCACGGCTTCAATGCCTCTACTTTCTCGGCGCGGGTCACCGCCGCCACCCTCTCCGACTTGCACTCGGCCGTCACCTCCGCCATCGGCACCCTCAAAGGTCCGCTCCACGGTGGCGCCAACCAGCGCGTCAAGGAGATGCTCGACGAGATCGGCAGCCCCGAGCGGGCGGCGGATTATGTCGACGCCAAGCTGGCAGCCAAGGAGCGGATCATGGGCTTCGGCCACCGGGTCTACAGGGTCGAGGACCCCAGGGCCCGTCACCTCCTGGCCATGGCCGAGAAGCTCGTGGGAGAGGGCGACCCACGCCCGCTGGAGATCCAGGCACGGCTAGTCGATCTGCTGCGCGAGCGCAAGGGGCTCAACGTCAACGTCGACTTCTACTCGGCTTCCCTGTACACCTACCTGGGCCTGCCGGCCGATCTCTTCCCCTTGCTGTTTGCGCTCAGCCGGATTTCGGGCTGGAGCGCTCACGTGCTCGAGCAATACGCGGACAACATGCTCATCCGTCCGCGCGCCGACTACACCGGCTGCGAGCGGCAACCGTACCGCCCTATCGAAGAGCGCGGCTAGCCCGCACTTCTCAACGGTTCGCGGCTGCGCGAGCGCAATGGCTGCGATGACTGCGTTGCGCTTGGCTCGCGGGCTCGACGTACTGCACGAGTACGCC
>JBHHYG010000593.1:0-1667 GCA_046757445.1 Acidobacteriota bacterium | reverse complement strand
GGCTCATTCCCACACCAGCTCGCGGCTGTCGAAGACCGGCCCTTCCCGGCAGCAGCGCGCCCAGACCCAGCTTTCCCCACGCCGTAGCTTGACGACGCAGGAAAGACAAACGCCGATGCCACAGGCCATGGGAGCTTCGAAGCTGACCTGCAGGGGCAGGTTGGCGGCCCGCGCAATGGTGTCGACGGCGCGCATCATCAGTTTCGGCCCACAGGCGTACAGCGTCGCCGGCGAGGACGGCTGCTGGCTCAGGTAACGCTCTAGTGGGCCGCTGACAAAACCATGATAGCCACGCGAACCGTCGTCGGTGGCGACCTCGACCGGCACGCCGAGGTCCTCGAAATCCTGTAGACAAAGCAGGCTCTCGGCCGTGCGGGCGCCGACGAAGGCCCGCACCACGTGGCCGCGTTGCAGTAGCTTCTCGGCCAACAGCGGGAAGGGCGCGGCACCGACACCGCCCATCACCAGCAGCTGTTCGCCGCCTTCGGCAGGGTCGGAGGGGAGCTCGAAGGGTACGCCCAGCGGCCCGAGGACTTTCACCACCTCGCCCGGCAGGCGCTGCCGCAGCAGCCTGGTGCCGCGCCCGTAGATCTCGATGAGCAGCGAGAAGCCATACGGGCATCCCTGAGCATCCCGATGAACACGGTAGATTGCCATGGGCCGCCGCAACAACGGATCGATGGAGTCGCTCGCGGCGATCATGACGAACTGCCCGGGCTGACAATCGGCGGCGATCTCGGGGCTGTTGAAGAGAAGAACGTACTGGCTGGGAGATAGCTGTTCGACGGCTTCGAGCGCCAGGCGCTGGTCGTAAATCGGCATCCGCTGGAGAGTAGCATCGGGCCTTCAGGCCGGCAACACGCCGGCGCCCAGCGGGCAAGACACGGTAGTCGGTCAGTTACCCACCGCCGAAGACAAGTTTGACAGACTCCTCTTTGCTGGCTACGCTAGCCATGTAGGTACCCTTTAAGGAATGGCTCCGTGAGGCCAACAAGGGTTCTCGAATGAGACGAGCAAGAGCATTGCCATACGCCCTGGCGGCCCGCGAGTGCCGCGCGGGGCTTTTCTCTTGAGGAGCAAGGATGCGCATCAAGGCCACCATCATGGACGCCGAACAAATCGATCGCGCCCTCTCTCGCATGGCCCACGAGATCGTCGAGCGCAACGGCGGCAGCCGTGATTTGGTTTTGGTCGGCATCCGTACCCGCGGCGTGCCGTTGTCGGAGCGCATCACCGACAAGATCGAGGCGTTCGAGGGAACCCGAGTTCCCACCGGCAGCGTCGACATCACGCTCTACCGTGATGACCTGTCCCAGATTGCACCGAATCCGGTGGTGCAGGCGACCGAGCTCTCATTCGGCCTCGAGGACAGCACGGTGGTGCTGGTCGACGACGTGTTGTTCACCGGTCGCACGGTGAAGGCCGCCTTCGACGTGCTCACCGATTACGGCCGCCCACGAGCCATTCAGCTGGCCGTGCTGATCGACCGCGGCCATCGGGAACTGCCTATACGGGCCGACTTCGTCGGCAAGAACGTTCCCACATCCCTGCGGGAGATCATCGAGGTGCGCTGCGAGCCGGTCGATGGTGAGGACCGGATCCTGCTCCTTGAAGTCGACGAGCCCGTTCTGGCGTCCGCAAAGAACTCCGGCGAGCCCGGGGCACAG
>JBHHYG010000592.1:0-1676 GCA_046757445.1 Acidobacteriota bacterium | reverse complement strand
CGTCGTAGTATAACTACGATGTAGTTACCTCGCCACCAGGGGTCGCCGCCCAACACCTATCAGGCCCCCGTCGTCAATAGGCCGCAGTGGTGCGTAGACGCGACGGATGTCGCGCCGCCCTTGGATGCTGTGACCTCCCGAGTTCCCTGACTTTCGTTTCGCGGCACAGGTTGCAGAGCGCGCTCTGCACCAAACACCTATCGAGGCTCGACGGCTCCGGTCCGGAGCCGGGGGCGTCGTCACCGATCACCCCGTCCTAGAAACGCATCCGTGCCCTCACACGTCCATTCAAATCAGTCGGGCTCGCTTGGCCAGTTCGACGCGGGCTCGTGCGAGGGGCAGAGATCCTCGAGAAGCCGGGTGGATCTTCCGGCATCCCGCGGATGGGTTGGAGGGGGAGCGAGCGTCCAATCAAGCGCGACGGCGTTCCGGGCCATGCTCCATGAGCTTCGCACAAGCTCTTCGGCTGGCTGGGCCTGCCCTGGGTGGGCGTGTCGCCAGTTGGGCGGCGGGCTCGCTCGCTCCCGCTCCGTTCACTCAGTTCGCCTCGGCAAAGAAGCGCTCGGCGTCGAAGCTCTTCTCGTTGCGCAGCATGAAGTAGACGGCACGGCCAAGCCGAGCCGCGAGGATCGAGAGGGCCTTGCCCTTCCCGTGCTTTCCGGCGAGGCGTCGCTGGAGCTTCTGGGCGCGCGGATGGCCCCGCAGGAAGAGGACGGCGGCCTCGGAGAAAGCCCACTTGAGGTGAGCGTTGCCGATCTTGGCACCGCCGGTCCCGAGCTTCTTGCCAGCCGAGCTGTGCTCGCAGCGCACGAGCCGGGCATAGGAGACGAAGTCCTGGACGCGGGGGAAGCGGCGGATGTCGTGGATCTCGTAGAGGATCGTGAGGGCGAGGACCTTGCCGACTCCAGGGATCGAGCGGAGGCGATGGAAGGTGTCGGGCTGGTGCTGCTTGGCTCGCCTCACGAGGTGGAGCTCGAGGTCCTTGATCTTCGCGTCGTAGTCGGCGACGAGGTCGAGATCGAGCTGGATGCTCTTGCGGGTATCGGGCTCGGTGAAAGCCTCGGCCACGCCGGCTCGGTTGGCCGCGTAGGCGACCCGCGCAGTCGGCACCGGGCGGTTCGCCTGGTGGTGGATGTTCTGGATGTGGGCGAGCAGCTCGGCCCGCTTGCGGACGAAGTGGGTGCGGCGGCGGAGCAGATCGCGAGTGGCCCGCATGGCTCGGGGATAGACGTAGGCCTCTGGGAGCATCCCGGCGTGAAGGAGCTTGGCGATCTTGTAGGCGTCGAGTCGGTCGTTCTTGGCCTTGGCGCCGTGGATGGCGCTCATGTACAGGGCGTGGCCGAGGACGAAGTCGAGGTCGTGTTCGTGGCACAGATCGGCGAGCCAGTACCAGGTGAAGGTGCACTCGGCAGCGACGACGAGGTCGTGGCGATAGGGCTCGATCGCTCGGAGGAAAGCTCGAGGCTCGGATCGGACGTTCTCGTGGAGAAGCGTCTCCCCGCTTCGATCGAGGATGCAGAGGTACATCGTCTTCGCGTGGAGATCGATGCCGCAGCTGTGGGTGTGGTCGTTGTCATAGAATCGCATGGTCCCCTCCTGGCCGGTTGGCTGTTAGTGCTCCAACCAGCCTACGCCTCGTGGGCGTAGGGTCAGGAGGGGGCCTGGATGAGGATCAA
>JBHHYG010000591.1:0-1679 GCA_046757445.1 Acidobacteriota bacterium | reverse complement strand
CAGCGCTTTTTTCTGGCTCGTCAGCAGAATCGGTGGGTGACCCTGGGCTCGGGTAGAGCGCCAAGTGCATGATACAAGGCGATTTCCATGGCCCGATAGGTCCGGAATCCGTAGGATTTTCTCAGGGTCAGTTTCGCCTTGGTGTTGAATCCTTCCACGGTGCCGGCCGAGATCGCCCCTTTGGCACGGAACCAGTTCAGCAACAAGGGACGATGCGCACGCAACGTACGCGCCATCTTCTTCATCGGCTCGATACGCGAGCGCATGGTGCGGTGACACCATCGGTCGAGGAACTGCCCGGCCCAGTACGCCGAGACGTAGCCCCAGAAGAACTGGAAGTCCTCCTTGAGGAGATACGCCCGTACCGAGCGCAGGTTGTACTGCAGCAACTCGGCGAGCTTGGGTTCCTGTTTCTCGGTGAGGTTCTCGGGACGCTTGAGCAGCAGCCAGCGCGTTCGCTTGAGCACCGGCTCGTAGCCCTTCGCCGCGAGCTCCTTCGATTCCTTCGCTCGCACCTCGTCGATCGCCTTGCTCATCTTCGCCATGATGTGGAACCGGTCGAGCACGTGGATGGCATCGCCTGCCTTCTTGGCGACCACCTTCAGGTACGGCTTCCACATGTCCGAGCAGATGAAACGCAGCTCGGCGCTGCGCTCCTTGCCAAACCAACGGAAGAACCGCAGAAGCGTCTTCACTCGGCGTTCCTGACCGACCCACAGCAGCCGCCGACAGCCCTCGTCGATCTGGTATACCAGCGTCAGATACCGATGCCCGCGCTGCCACGCGATCTCGTCGATGCCGATCGCGGTGACCCCGGTGAGGTCTTGGCGGGCACGACCCCACTGCACTGCCATCTCCACCGAGCGGAACACCTTCTCCCAGCTCGTGTGGAAGACCTCCGCCACTTCCTTCCACGACAAGCGTCTCGCCCACCGGGCCAGAAACCAGGCGTAGGTGTCGGTGAGCTGATGCTTGCCCGTTGCCCACGGCACCGCCTCCACCTTCACTCCGCAACTCGGGCACGCCACCCGACGCATCGCGTAGATCAGGAACACCGCGATACCCCACAGCGGTACGAACTCGAAGCGCCTGGCCGGCAACGTGTCATAACCCGGTGCCGGGTTGCCGCACCCCGAGCACTTCGCCTTCGAGTTCGCTCGAGGGCGAACCTCGACTTCCAACGCCAGCCTCGCACCCTGCACCAAACGTGCCGGCCCGTACACAAACGACTGGTGCCTCTGAATCCGATTCAGGATAGTCTTGACCTGCATCCCGTTCCTTCGCTCCAAGTCGACGGTAGTCTTGCAACTCCATCTTCTCAGAGTCTGGAACGGGGTGCGCTCTCAACTACCTCCGCCCTCCCAGTAGGGATCTTCTACCCACAAATTCTGCGGAGGAGCCAATTATTCTGGCATTGACGACCTGCTTATCCATGCGATAGGCCGAAGTTTAGACGATGGTCGCCTCGTACGGCGCTCAGCCATCGGTAGCGCATGGGAGCGTGAGCTGCGCGGTTATCAATTGTCGAAACAACTAACTTAAACCCAGGATTCGAGGTACGGAGTAACTTCAGGTGACAGAGGACCCGGTCGTACTTGAGAGCTGCGACGACCACGAGCATTTGATGCAGCTGGTAGAGGCGGGGCGCCCGGCTCGGCGCCTAGCGCGGCTGCTGCGGC
>JBHHYG010000590.1:0-1682 GCA_046757445.1 Acidobacteriota bacterium | reverse complement strand
GAAAGTACGGCGAGGTGGTGCTGCCCATGGTCCACGAGCGGGGCGGTTCACGGGTGCTGCGCCTCGAGGCGCAGCTGCCGCTCGTGTCGGACGAAACCTGGGACGAGCTTTATCTCGTCCGCTATCCGACACTCGAAGCCCTGCGGGAGATGGTTTCGACCGAAGCCTGGCAGACGGCCAATGCGGACCGCCAGCGCGGGCTCGATCTCACCTGGGCCTTTCCGACGCGGCCGTAAGTCACGTCGCGTCCAAGCATCCCTTGAAATGCACTGGCCCCACTTCGAAACGTAACCGAGCAATTTGAGGTGTTATTCCTGGGCTGAGATTCGCCGGTTAGCGTAGATCTCGCAAATCGAACAGCGAGGTCAATATGACAAGCATCAGACGCATCCGCCGAAACGAATCGGAATGGGCGGCCATCTTGGCGGAGTACAAGGCGAGCGGTCTTGCGGCACGGGTCTTCTGCGAACAAGCGAATCTGACGATGAAGTCATTTTCGAGGTGGCGGCGAAGGCTCCAGCCGGACACACTCGAGCAAGCAGAGTTTGTTGCGGTCACCGCAGAGGAACCGTCGCAGGATCGGGGTCCCACCACGACCTTGGACGTGGAGATTGATCTGGGTGATGGCATGACCCTGCGGATCCGGCGGTCGTGATGATCGGCACCGAACTCAAGCTGTGGCTGTGCACGGTGCCAGCCGACATGCGTAATTCTTATAACGGCCTGGGGGCATTGGTGCGTCGCCACTTCGACCGTGCGCCGAGCTGTGGCGACGGCTTTATCTTTCTCAACAGGCGTCGTACCCAGCTCAAATGTTTGTACTTTGACCGAGGCGGTTACTGCATCTGGTCGAAGCGCCTGGAGCGGGGTCAGTATGCGCGGCTGAGATCGCCGAACGAGGGTCCGATGGCACTGTCGACGACGCAGTTCGCCGCTTTGGTGGAGGGTTTTGATGTAGTGATTCGACGGCGTCGCAAACGCGCTACAAGAGTGCCTAAATATTCCGAAAGTGTAACAGATTGGCTTCGTGATCAAGTAAAATACGCCACGTTCTGAGCAGCACGTGGCGTATCCCACTTGGCGGAATCTGTCGGCATCGCCGATACCCGATCCCTGACTGAAGAGAACCAGCAGCTACGTGAGCAAGTCGCGCAGCTGCAGCAGCAGCTGGACTGGTTCAAGCGCCAGCTGTTCGGTCAGAAGTCCGAGAAGCGCACGATCATCGATCCCGCCATCCAGGCGGATATGTTGTCACCATCGTCCTCCTCTGAGCCACCACCGGTGGAACCCAAGGAAACCATCACTTACACGCGTGCCAAGAAGCAGCGCACGTCGGATACGGTGACGGACAAGGGGCTACGCTTTGATGCCTCAGTGGCGGTTCGCGTCATCGAGCTGTCGCCCGAGGGAATCGGCGAGTTGGATGAGAGCGAGTATGAGCGAGTGAGCGAGAAGGTGACGCATCGGCTGGCGCAGAAGCCGGCCGACTACGAGGTGGTCAAGATCGTCCGCCCGGTGTTTAAGCGCAAAGCGGATCAGCGGCTACTGTGTGCGGCAGCGGCGCCGCAAGTGCTGGAGCGCTCGTTTGCTGATGTCAGTTTTGTAGCCGGCATGCTGATCGACAAGTTCAGCTACCACCTGCCGCTGTATCGGCAACACCAACGTCTTGCGGGCAGCGGGAT
>JBHHYG010000589.1:0-1682 GCA_046757445.1 Acidobacteriota bacterium | reverse complement strand
GCCTCGCTCGAAATCACCGCAGTCAAGGAACGCGAGCAACGTGCGTTCGATCTCAGCGCGCCAGAATCCGTAGCGCTGGGCGAAGCGGTCGTCGTAGACCTGCTTGAAGGTCTCGAGGTGCTCCTCGGTCAGGCGCCAGAGCGGGGACTCGCGGGGCCGGCGCGGCCGATAGGCTCCGCTGGGCTCGGTGCAGCCCATGCCTCCGGGAATGCGGGAGGCGCGGAAGGACGCAAGCGAGGAGGGCTGCGGGGAATATGGGCCCGAGACCCGCGCAGACGCCAGCCGGACTCACGGAGATGGCCGAGCAGGCGCCAGGGCAGACACGGAGCCTCTGTGCCTGCAAGGATCGCGTGCGCCACGACCTGATCACGGAAGGGATTGATCATCGCCGGAACCCGGGAGCGGCCGACGACGCCGACCTCCGGCCCCGGGTGCGGGCCGGCGGCGGGACACCGTTCCACGACAAGATCCTGAAAGCCGTCAACATCTTCCGTGAGCAGCGCTACGGGGCCCTTCCCGTGCTGGACAAGTCGGGTGACCTGGTCGGCATTCTGTCGGCGCAGGATCTCCTGCTGGCGCTGGAGGAGCTGCTGGTCGACTCGAGAACGGCCAAGAAAAGCAAGAAGAGAAGCTGACCCTGTCTGCCGCGCCCCAGCGGGCCTTCCAACCGTGCGCGTGGGAGCCGACGGCTCCCGAGGGGCTCAAGAGATCGGCCTGGAAGGGCGAGCCCGGGGATCCGGCAGCGCGCCGATCACAGCGGCGAAGCCCCGGAGCTGCCAGCGATCCTCAATGAAAGAGTATTGCACCTTGCTCGACGGATGGGAGTAGATCGTCGCCTCCAGACCCTCACTGAAACGGACCTGCCCCCCGATCAACCGGATCCGGCCGTTGCGGAACGCCACCGTTGGAAGCCCCTCTCCCTCGATCTCGATGGGCGTCGACCACTCGTCGCCGAACACGAAGCCGACGCCTTCTCCCATGTGTGTCAAAGGCGCCTCGCCGGTCTTCCTGAGTCGCACGCGCGGCATGGCGGCATCGCACGATCGCTCCCCGGCCCCCTCCGCAGGGTGACAGTACACCGCGACTCCGTGTGCCTCCCCGGAGCCTGTCGCATCGTTCTCGGTCCACGCGAGCGGGATGCCCCAGATCACCCGGTCGACCTCGATCCTCATCTTGTGGGAGAGTTGACATATCACGACTTACCGGACGTTGGATACTTGCGGGCTGGGTCGAAAATGCAGCTCATTCTTCGTAGCCACGCAGCCGGCCGACTCTAGAGGAATCTGCCGCTGTAGTATTAGGCCCCGTCCGTCTGAAATCTCATCTGGATTCGAGCGGCAGAGTTCGCGCGGGGGCTGCGCCACGCCAACGAAGCGGTGTCGCGAACACAGCCGCCGTCGGCGCGGCCTGCCACGCACCAACTCGCTCGCTCGGCTATGGACGCCGCCTTCAAGCGCCGTTTGGATTTTGGAATCGTCGCTCGGTCGATCCGTTCGTCCGGTCTGCCGCTCCTCGAGAATCATGAGAGCGAACGACTCCGGCGTCAGCGGCGACGCGGAGCGCCGTCCGCTGCATGCCCATGTTAGTGGGTTCCCTGGCACCTCACAGAACCTCCAGTAACTCTGCGAGGACTTCAAGTTGTTCGCTTTGTGCTGCGTCGAGCACGATGACTTGATATTCCG
>JBHHYG010000588.1:0-1691 GCA_046757445.1 Acidobacteriota bacterium | reverse complement strand
TGACACATGGGGTCCTGCATGAGATGACAGGCCAGAAGCGCCACCGACGGTTCCTCTATCGCGACTACATCGATCTGTTCCATGACGAGCAAGAGGGCTCGGTGGCACCATGACCGGTCCTGTCGGCCAGCGTGAGATCCGGACGCGGAAGCGGGTGCTGGCGTTCTTTCGGAACGCACTTGGGTATGCCTGCCGAGGCCAGTGGAAGAGGCGCACGATTCAACCGACCGCCGGGGACGCCTCATGAGCGAAAACCAGTCCATGGAGTACAAACGGTCCTGGCGTGACGAGTACTTGAAGTGGGTCTGCGGCTTCGCGAACGCCGACGGTGGTTTGCTGGTCATCGGACGTGATGACCATGGCGAGTTGATTGGGGTTCCCAATGCGCGACGGCTCCTGGAGGAGCTGCCCAACAAGGTGCGGGACCTGCTCGGTATTCTGGTGGACGTCAACCTGCGATCGCACGACGGGCTCGAGTATCTGGAGCTACGTGTCGGGGCCTATCCCAGCCCGGTCAGCTATCGAGGGGAATACTTCGTGCGCAGCGGTAGCACCAACCAGTTGTTGAAGGGGGCGGCGCTCGACCGTTTTCTGTTGCGCAAGTATGGGCGCACGTGGGACAGCGCGCCGCTGCCCGGCTTGTCCGTGGAGGATCTCGATGCCGATGTGCTGGTGCGTTTTCGCGAGCGGGCGGCAAAGAGCCGGCGCTTGGGCGCCGACGCGCTCGGCGAGGACGACGCAGGTCTGATCGACAAACTGCGTCTGATCGAGGGCAATTACCTCAAGCGGGCGGCCGCCTTGCTGTTCCATCCCGATCCTGAGCGTTTCTTTACCGGTGCGGCGATCAGGATCGGCTACTTCGCGACCGCGTCCGATCTGCGTTATCACGACGAGGTTCAAGGAGATCTGTTCACGCAGGTCGACAGGACCATGGACCTGCTGCTGACGAAGTACCTGAAGGCTACCATTAGCTATGAGGGAATTCAGCGGGTCGAGAGCTACCCCATGCCGGCCAGCGCGCTGCGCGAAGCTCTGCTGAATGCGGTCATCCATCGTGACTACGCGGTCCCCGCCCCGATTCAGATTCGCGTCTACGCGGATCGCTTGCTGATCTGGAACCCGGGCGAGTTGCCGGAGAACTGGTCCAGTGCAAGGTTGATGGGCGAGCATCCCTCGGAGCCCTACAACCCTGACATTGCCAACACGTTCTTCAGGGCGGGTGAGATCGAGGCCTGGGGGCGGGGCATTCAACGAGTGCTCGATGCCTGCCGCGAAGCTGGGACGCCGGAGCCGGGAATCCAGGTGGAGCCCAGAGACCTGCGCTTCGAGTTCCCGTTCTCGGCGGCTTACCTCGAGAGCCTCACGGCTGAAGCGGCAGGCGGGACTACCCAAGAAACTACCCAAGAAACTACCCAAGAGCAGATCGTCGCCCTTCTGCGCCAGGATCCGGCGCTGACGCGAAAGGCCCTGGCAGACCGCATTGGAATCACTCCAGATGGCGTCAAGTATCACCTTGGCAAGCTCAAGGCTGCGGGGCGCATCCGCCACGTTGGCCCGACCAAGAAGGGCCGCTGGGAAGTCCTGGAGGACGGCCATGAGTGAGGTCGGACAGCGCGAGATCCAGACTCAGAAACGAGTGCTGGCGTTCTTCCAGGAAGCACTTGGCTACACCTACCTCGGCCACTGGAAGG
>JBHHYG010000587.1:0-1693 GCA_046757445.1 Acidobacteriota bacterium | reverse complement strand
TAGGCGACGGTGTGCGAGACGAGCGCCACCTCCTCGTCGACCACGGGCGTCCGCAGGACCTGCTCGATCGCCTCTGAGAGCGCGACATCGAAGCTGCCTTTCGGGTGACCGAGCTCCCGATACGCGTCGGTCAGGAGTGGCTTGAGTTCGGCATAGAGCCGGGCGCACCCCTCGACGTCGAGCGAGTCGAACGCGTCGGCAATCCCGAGAGTGAGCTAATCTTAGTTGGAAATTGAAACGGCTCCAAACCCTGTGGTTTGATGACGTTGCCAAAGACGGACATCACCCCGTGAGAGAAAGGAGCCGAGATGAGCAGTGTCCTACGTCCTGTCAGGAAGCGCAAGAAGGGTCGCACGCTGGGTACGGTCGACATCATCCGCCGCGAGGACTACGTCGATCTGGAGCTCGACGCCAAGGTGGAGCTGATCCGCTCCTTGGTCCCGCTGGGCTTGATGCACGTGGAGGAGGTGCTCGACGAGGAGGTGACAGCGCTGGCCGGCGAGCGCTACGCCCGCAAAGACGCGTCGATCGGGGGACGCCGTCACGGCGGCAACCCCGGGACGGTGGGCCTGGCGGGGCAGCGCGTGCCGATTCGCGTGCCGCGGATTCGCCATGTTGCGGGGAGTGAGATTCCACTGCGGTCGTACGAGGCGTTGCATGGCGATCGCGCGGTCAACGACCTGCTGCTGAAGCGCGTGCTGTATGGGATCTCGTGCCGCAACTACGAAGCCGCCGCCGAAGCGATTCCCGGGGCGATCGGGCTATCGGGGTCGACCGTGTCCCGGGGGTTCATCCAGGCCAGCGCCGCGCAGCTCCGCGCGCTCCAGGAGCGGGACCTGGCCGGCGAGGACGTGGTGGTTGTGGTGCTGGACGGCAAGACGTTCGCCGAGGCCACGATGGTCATCGCGCTGGGCATCACGATTTCCGGGGAGAAACGCTTCCTGGGCTTCGTGGAGACGGACACGGAGAACGAGCGCGTGCTGACGCCGTTCCTGCGGTCGTTGGTGGAGCGGGGCCTCAACCTCGCCCAGGGCGTGCTGGTGATCCTCGACGGCGGCAAGGGGCTGCGTGCGGCCGTCCGGAAGGCCTTCCGGAACCTGGCCCTGGTCCACCGGTGCCAGTGGCACAAGCGTGAGAACGTGGTGAGGTACCTGGCCAAGCGCGAGCAGGCGGTGTGGCGTCAGCGTCTCCAGCGCGCGTACAACCGTCCGACGTACGAGGAGGCCCTGGGGGCGCTCACGCAGCTCCATGGCGAGTTGGACGATCGGAACCAGTCGGCCGCCGGCAGCCTGGCGGAGGGCCTGGACGAGACCTTGACGCTGCATCGACTCGGGCTGTACGGGGTGCTCGGCCGGTCGCTGAAGACGACGAACTGTCTGGAGTCGGTCAATGCGCTCGTTGAGGAACGCTGTGCAAAGGTCGATCACTGGCAGAACTCGAGCCAACGACACCGCTGGCTGGCGACCGCGCTCCTGGACATCGAACCACGTTTGCGGAAGGTGATGGGCTATCGCCACCTGCCCACGCTCCGCGCCGCGTTGAAGCGAGAACTGAAGATCGACACGACGACGTCGAAGAAGAAAGCCGCGTGAGCAATCAGGAGCCGTCAAGAGTTTCAACTAAGAATAGGCTTGACTCCATACAGCATTGTGGCGCCAACAAGAGCGGTATTTCCTGTAGGGTCAAATGGTGG
>JBHHYG010000586.1:0-1710 GCA_046757445.1 Acidobacteriota bacterium | reverse complement strand
CGAACGCGCCCTTTGCCGCGCCCGCAGCAGCAATCCGTTGAGAAATGCGGGCTAGACGGAAGTGTGAGCAGGAGCGCATCATGTATGAGAGAGACTGGACCCGACGGTACCTGACAGTCGCCCTGTCATTCACCGCGATCCTCAGTGTCGGTTCTGCGGTGCTCGCTGCCGGAGCGGCCCGACCGCCCCAGGGCGCCCTTTCTTTCGACTCCCAGCGGTCAGCCGACGTCGATCCTCGTTGGTTGCCCTGGCTGGGATGCTGGGCGTTGATCTCCGACGCCGTCGACGGCAGGCAGGTCGACTCCAGCGGCCGCCGAATGGTCTGTGTCACCCCGCGAGCAGACGGGCGTGGCGTGGGCGTCACCACCCACATGGACGGTGTCGTCGCCCTCAAGGAAACCGTGCTGGCGGACGGGCAGCGGCGCCCACTGCAGCGGAACGGGTGCGACGGCTCCCAGCGCTACCGCTGGTCTGAAGACGGCCACCGCTTGCTCGTGCAAGACGAGCTGACCTGCCCTCCAGGTCAGCCGCGCAGCTCGTCCGGAATGAGCTTTCTGATTCCCGGCGAGATCTGGCTCGACGTCCAGGCAGTCCATGCCGGCGACTCTCGACAGCGTGAGCTCATCGTGCACCGCTACCGTCGCGCCAGCAACCAACAAGCCATGACCCTCGGCATCGCTCCGTTGCCCCGGGATCAAGCCAACGCTGCGGCCACCGCGCGGGCCGCAGCCGCCGGGCCGCTGGAGATCGACGACATTATCGACGCCTCCGACTGGGTCGCCTCGGAAGTCCTGGAAGCAGGCATTCTGGAGAGCGAGTCCAGCTTCGCGCTCGATCTTCAAACGCTGCGGCGCCTCGCCGACAGTAATCTCGATGAGCGCCTTATCGACTTGATGGTGGCGGTTTCCTTCCCGGACGACTTCGTTGTCGAAAACGACGATATCGAGCCGGTAGAAGTGAGGAACGTACTCTCTTATCCGTACGGCTCCTACCCCTCCGTGGCCGCACCCTACCCCGCCTACTTCGTCTACGATCCTTTCTTCGCCCCCTTCGGATTCGGACCGCGAATCCACTCAACCCTGGTCGTGCCCCGGGTTTCGGTATCCAAGACCGGCAGCCTGTTCGGCGGCAAGGTGATCAAAGGCCGGGGCTATGCGCGGGTCAGAGCCATCGAGAACAATGGCGGCGAAGGAGGCTTTCTCAGAAAACTGGCGAGGGGGGCCGGCGGCACCTCGGAGGGTTCGGGCAAGGCCTCGAGCAAGGAGTCGGCAGGTGACGACGGCCGTGCCCCCGGCGGCGACAAAGGTGGCGCCGTCAGCTCCAAGGGACATACCAAAGGGAGCAACTCGGGACGCAAGGCGAAGCCTCGGGGCGGCTCGTCCAGGGATCCGGGATCCACAAAAAGCGAGCTGTCAGCCGATGAAGATGCATCAGCTCTGGGTTGATGGTGATGGCGGCCCTTTCTGATTCTCGGTGACCAACCGCAGAGGACCGCCACCGGCCTCGATGCCGAGCCAAAGCTCGCCTCGCAGCACACGCAGCAAGTCTTCACCCGCCACCTGGCGCCGCCAACCGTCCAACACTGCGAGCGGATGCCCGTCGGGGAGCGGCGACTCCCCTTCGCCTACATCCCGGTCCACGTTGCCGATGTGGACTCGTACCAGCCGCTCGAGGTCGTTGCGGTTGGCCAGCAAGCGCGATGATAACTCC
>JBHHYG010000585.1:0-1712 GCA_046757445.1 Acidobacteriota bacterium | reverse complement strand
GTCCGTCTGACCAGCAACCACTTCCAAGAAATCGAGCTGTCGAACGGCGATCGCATTCGTTGCGAAGGTCAGGTCGATCTCGCGACGCGCACCTTCACCGGGAAGATGTACGCAGCCGAGTAGTTTGATTTGTGGGGGGCCGCGTCATCCGAACCGCAAGGTGCTGAGACACTCGTTCCTCCGGTTGGCTCAAGAGCCGTTCCTGCAGCCTAACGTCTCGTGTTTCTACTGCGCCGCCAACCTGCTGAGCGCAGCGAAGAAGCGCCACCCCTTCAACCGGCGCCAGTAGCAAACACTTGTTAGGGAACCTCTGCGCAGCCAGTCGTTTTGACGCGCACATGGTCTGTGATGGCGGATAATGGCAGCTGACATGCGCTCCGTGAGCCTTCCCGGTGACCGAAGTCACCGAATCGGCCCGTTTCCGTCGCTACAGGGCGCACGTCGCCCCCGGTTCCATGAGCCGTTTACGAAGGAGATACAGGTTGGCCAGTGCGAAGGCCGTGTAGGCTCGGGCCTCGTTCTTGGCCAGGCCCCGGTATCTGACCTTGTCGGACCCCCGCCTCGGCGTACGCCTGCCGGTCGCCCTCGCACCAGTACGCCTTGTCTCCGTACAGCTCCTTCTCCTCGCCGTGCATGAGATCGGGCAGCTGGGTGATGTCGGCCTCCGCCGCGTCCGTCACCGTCAGGCTGTGGGTCACGCCTCGCTTGTCGGTCCCCACGTGCACCTTCATCCCGAAGTACCACATGTTGCCCTTCTTCGTCTGCTTCATCTCCGGATCCCGGCTCCTGGTCGCGTTCTTCGTCGAGCTCGGCGCATGGATGATCGTTGCGTCCACGATCGTACCCCGCTTGAGCAAGAGACCCCGCTCATCCAGCAGGCTCCCGATCTCTTCGAAGATCGCCTTCGTCAGATCGTGATCCTCAAGGATGTGCCGGAACCGCAGGATCGTCGTCTCATCGGGCACCTTGTCCTCACCCAGCTCCACGCCCGCGAACCGGCGCATCGACTCCGAGTCGTAGATCGCGTCCTCCGCGCCCGGGTCGGACAGGTCGAACCACTGTTGCATGAAGTAGATCCGAAGCATCCGCTCCAGATCGTGCGGGTGACGGCCACGGCCAGCCTTCGGATAGTGCGGCTCGATCAGCGCCACAAGCCGTTTCCAGGGGATCACCGCGTTCATCTCGCCCAAGAACCGTTCCCGGCGAGTCACCTTCCCCTTCTTGCTCCACGCCAGCCCCGCGAACGTCCGTTGCTTCCCCATGCCGCCCCCTCGATCAGGTCAGGTTGGACCGCTTCATCAACCTACCCATCCCGGCATCCGCGGACCATCCCGCACGGGGGGCTGTGCAGAGGTTCCCTTATGCGGTGTCCAGAGAAATCGGGGGCGCTATACAGGCGCGAGCACCAGGCGCTTGAGGGCGCTCATGGAGGGCTCCGAAGCGCCGGATTTGTAGCGGTGGATCTGGGCCTGGTGCAGCTCGACGAGCTCGGCCACGGCCTGCTGAGTGAGCCCCTTCTCCTTCCTGAGGCTAGCGAGCCTGTCGGCGGACCGATGGCGGTCGAGAGTCGAGGGATCGCGTGTTGATGGACTTCGAAGCAGCGCTCCAGGCGGCAGAATTGCGACCGTGTTGATCGAAATGGCGATCCTCTGGACTGGCCACGGTCTAGAACCTGCATAGCTTAGGGCAAGCCACGTAGCGGGCGAGGCGCC
>JBHHYG010000584.1:0-1714 GCA_046757445.1 Acidobacteriota bacterium | reverse complement strand
GCAAGAGCATCGCGGCCATTGAATCGCGTGACCCGAGTGGCTCAATGGCTAGCCATGATGGCCTCGATGGAGGGGCGGCGCGGGCCGGCATCGAGCCAGACGCCGCTACCTACTCGTTTCTCTGCACGGAGTTCTGCTTCGGCGTTGTCAAAGGCCTGCTCACCATCGACAGGTTCTCGCCGATAGGCTGAACATGCTGAACATATTGACAGGGCCACGGCAGGGTTTGCGGTTCGCTGAGGCAGGGAGATTCTGAACGGCTGCACTAGGCGTGATTGGCTGGCTTGTAGCAATTGCTACGCCATGCTACGGAATGGTGAGGAGGTGCAGTGGATGCGTACGCGCGCAGCGAAGAAGAAGGAGAAAACGGTTGTCGCTCGGCGCCGGCAGGTCAACGTTCGCGTCGAACCAGAGCTGTATCGCTTGATCGAGACCGTGGCGCGCCAGGAGCGGCGTTCGATTCCGCAGGCCGCGCGCCGGTTGATGGAAGAGGGTCTCCGGTGTCTCGTCGGACGCAACCTGGGCCCCGATGAAACGAGCGGAGATGACATCGCCCGCCTCGCGGCCGGAGGTGGCGCGTTCGACTGGTTGGGCGAGGAACCGGACCTCTATGACGACAGTTCGGGGGAGCCGGTCTGATGCCGGAGCGTGGCCGGCTGCGGCCGATTGCGCGCGGGGATGTGGTGTTGGTGCCTTTTCCGTTCACGGATTTATCGACCACAAAACGCCGGCCAGCTGTCGTGCTGTGGGCCGATCCCGCCGGCAACGATTTCGTCCTTGCGTTCGTCGGCAGTCGGGAGATCCGGTATGCCGAACTCGGAGAGGTGCCGCTGCTGCCCACTCACCCGGAGTTCCGCCTCACAGGCCTCGCTGCACCATCGAAGATCCGCACCACCAAGCTGGTGACCCTATCGGGGGCCCTTCTCAGGAGGTGGCTCGGGAGGTTGGGGCCCCTCCTCATTGCAGACCTGGATCGCGCCCTGCTGGCAGCGTTTGGTATCAACACGGTGCCGTACCGTGACGAGGGTCGCCGAGAGGAGCGCGCGCGGCTCGCCGCCTTGCATGCAGCCGGGGGCAACCAAGCACTTCTGACCGACCTCGGAGTCGCAGGTGCATGACGATCCAGCGGGCGAGTCTAGCTTCTGGCCCTTCAGGGCTTCCAGGACAATGTTCGCCATGAGCTGCCCCGTCCGTTCTCGTCGCTGCGCCATGCTCGCCGCCTCCCCACCTCCACCGCAGCGACTTCAACCTAATCTTGCTGTCCGGAAAAGGGGGTGCACGACACGACGACGCGCCCGGGGCCACCGCCTTCCGGGCAAGCTCCGGGCAAGCCATCGGGCCGGCGCCGGAAAGGCCGGAACGCTCCGGGGCGCGGCCAGCCGACTTGACGGCGGGGGAAAGGGCGCGTATCATTACTGAACGAATTTTCGTTCAGTGAATAACCGTGGGAAGAAACGCAGACAAGAACAAGCAGCAGAAGGAGCAAACCCGAACGCGGCTGCTCGAGGCTGGTCGGCGGGTCGTTCTCCAGAAGGGGCTGCGGGGCACGCGAGTGCGCGAGATTGCTCGCGAAGCCAAGGTGGGGATCGGCACGTTTTACGCCTACTTCCCCAACCTCGAGGGCTTGCTGCTCGAGGTCACGCAGCTCGCCATCGCGCACATCCTCAGGCAAGTCCGGGAAGCGCGCGGCCTGCGGGACGGATCCGCGTTCGAG
>JBHHYG010000583.1:0-1714 GCA_046757445.1 Acidobacteriota bacterium | reverse complement strand
ACCTGGTCCCGCAGCCGCTGATCGAATTCGTTGGCGAAGGTTTCGTTCGCTGGGTCGGGCGTGTCCGTGTGCAGCGCACCTTTGAACTGGTCAGGCTGGCCCATCCAGACGTTGACCGCGGGCTTGGGCATCAGGATGCCTTGTTGGAAGACCGGCCCATAGAGGAAGAAGCCGAGGATGATGACCAGCGCCACCGGTGTGAGGTAAGCCACCACGAACTTGAAGACGCCGGGCACCTTGATGAGAGAGCCGCGCTGAAGCTCCGCCCAGCCGCGCTGCAGGCCAAAGATCCAAGCGAAGAGCACTACTTCGATCAGGGCCAGCACCACCAATCCGAGCGTGCCGGCCCAAAAGTCGAGATCGTTCAGGTAGCCGTAGCGCATGAAAACGATCACGGGAATCACGCCCAGGCCCCACATGACGCCCAGGATGGTCGCCGATTTGCCGCGCGACCACTTGAGCTCGTCCTGAAAGAAAGCCATCACCGGCTGCGAGACGGCCACCGAGGAGGTAAAGGCGGCGAAGAAGAGCAGCAGGAACCAGATGCCGCCAAAGAATTCGCTGTAAGGGAAGGAGCGCAGGATTTCCGGCATGGAGATCATGCCGATGCTGAAAGTGCCGCCGGCGGCGATGGAAGGAATGGCTGCCGCGCCGTAGAAGACGGCCGCGGCCGGGATGGCAATCATGCTGCCGAAGATGATCTCGACAAACTCGTTGGTGGCGGCGGTGGTGAGGCCGGTGAGGGCGACGTCGTCGTTTTCGCGCAGGTAGCTGGCGTAGCACTCGAGCGAGCCGAAACCGATGGAAAGCGTAAAGAAGATCTGGCCGGCGGCCGCCATCCAGACCTTGGCGTCATCCAGCTTGGAGAAGTCGGGGTTCCAGAGGAAGTTGAGACCGTCGAGCGCGGTGCCCTCCGCCTCCAGGGTGAGGACGCGAATCGAGAGCAGTACGCAGAACAGGAACAGCAGCGGAATGGCGATCTTGGCCAGCAGCTCGATGCCCTTGACCACACCGCGGTAGAGCACGAATAGGTTGAGCGCCAGCGTAATGCCCATGAAGGCGAAGGCGGCTTTCAGGCCCGGGAAATAGGAGGCGGTGGGAGCGACGTTCAAGAACTCGTTGTAGTAGTTGCTGAGATGCACGGCACGCTCGGGGGTGCTGATGTAGTCGCCGGTGAAGGAGAACCAGGCGTAGCCCAGGCACCAGGCCTCGATGTAGGTGTAGTAGAGAACGAAGATGAAGGGCAGCGAGAGGCCGAGCACCCCCACGTACTTGGCGGCGGGCGAGCTCCACATGCGGTCGAACATGCCCGGCAGGCTGCCGTGGCCGAAGCGGCCGCCGTAG
Source organism: Acidobacteriota bacterium (assembly GCA_046757445.1). Classification (GTDB taxonomy): domain Bacteria; phylum Acidobacteriota; class UBA890; order UBA890; family UBA890; genus JBHHYG01. The sequence continues at coordinate 370 of JBHHYG010000583.1, read as the reverse complement.
CGGCCGATGGTCCAGGCCACCCACATCATGGGAATGCCGAAGATGAACAGACAGACGACGTAGGGGATCATGAAGGCGCCGCCGCCGTTGGCGGCCGCCTGCCCGGGAAAACGCAGCAGGTTGCCGATGCCGATGGCGTTGCCGGCCGCGGCCAGAATCAGGCCGATGCGTGTGCCCCAAACTTCTCGTCCAGAATGTTTTGTCATTCCAAAAGCCTCTGGTTCCGGTGGAGTCTATGGGGGCGACTCCATGATGTCAAGAAACTCATAGGCGCACGACAACTGGCTCTTTCGCTTCCCGTGCGCACATTGACAGTTGGCTGCTTTTCTGCCACTTTTTTCCCCTGCTTCGACTCGAGGCGGGTCGGTAC
>JBHHYG010000582.1:0-1718 GCA_046757445.1 Acidobacteriota bacterium | reverse complement strand
GCATCGAAGTCATCCTGGCGCAGCAGCCCGGGTGCCAGGGCGTGGCTGGCCAGCAACACATCCATCCCGGCGTCGTCCATGCCGACCTGTTTTTCCTCCTGGAGCCGCGGCAGGTACAGGGACGGGGCGTGTCCGCCCACCTTGCGGTTGGCTTTGTAGGAGATGGACGTCTTGTTGAGGATGCTGTCGTAGCGGTCCCTGGGGATTCCCTGCTTCTCGCACCAGTCGCGAGGAAAGATGTGGTGGATGTCGAGGGCGATCTCGTCGGCGTCCAGCTCGCGGATGCTGGCCTTCCAGAACCAGTCCTGCGCCCCCTCGCGCAGGACCAGCACGTTGATCGCCTTGTAGGCAGCGCTCAGACGCGAGCGCAGGGTGTCGAAGCGCTCCGGCTGGAAGCTGGCATCGCGTACGGTACGCGGCAGGGCCTCATCATTCTCGAACCAGCCCAGCAGCTCTTCGTAATCGTTGGCCATCCGGGTCTCGACCGCGCCGCCGTAAAGCTCGCCCAGCACCCCGGACCAGAACCAGCGCGCCAGCTTGTCGTAGATGCGCGGCTCCAGCCAGCGGTCGCCAAGTCGGGTGAGCACGGCCGCCAGCGGCACGAGCTGGGTGCTGTAGGGCAGCTCGCGCCGGTTGTAGAAACACTCCTTGCGCAGAAAGCGCCCGACCTGACGGAAGCCCGTCTCCAGGTCGTCGGCCCACTGCCGCCAGGCGGCCAGCGGCAGTTGCAGCACATCGGCCCGTTTGGCGCTCACCGGCCGCACCTGCTTGCCGCTCTTGCCGGCCGCCAGATCGGCCTTCCGCAACTCGTGGGTGTGCAGCAGACTCAGGGCCTGCAAGAACTCGGTGGCCTGGGTGCCCCGGAGCAGCGCATCCTCCTCCAGCCGCTCCTGGCGTGATTCGACCTGGCGCACCTTCGAGCCGAACCAGTCGTCGCGCAGGTTGTAGCCGTCGGCGGCGTAGCTGGCGGTGATCAGCTCGAACACCGAGAGCTGCACGCCGCCGGTGTTGACCTTCTCGAAGACCAGGCAGACCGCCTCCTTGGAGGTCTCCTTCTTCAGCAGGATGACCGGGAGCTGGTAGGCGCGGAACGCGGCCAGCACCTGGCCCCGGAAGCTCATGTAGTCGCCGAAGCGCTCGGGCGCGACCTTGTGCAGGGTGCTCTCCCAGTCGTCCGAGCCCATGATCTGGTCACAGGGAAAGAAGAGCTGCTTGCACTCCAACTCGGTGCTGGAAAGGTCGAGATCCACTCTGCGGCCGAAGTCACTGCGAAGCTGCCGCTTCTCGTCCACCGCCACCACGGCTTCGTCCAGCGCGTGCGGGGCGTCCAGGGCCTTTTGGATGTCGAAGTAGTAGTGACGCTGGATCTTCTTGCCCTTGGCGGTGCGGGTCTGCACGGGTGTGCCCAGAGCGAGCGCCTGGGTCAGGGTGGTGAGGCGTTGCTGCCCGTCGAGGATCAGCTTCTCCGGCGCCCGGTCCTTCGGCACCGTGTCTTCGAGCCCCTCCACGGGCCGGGTCTGAAACCGCACCTCGCCGCCGGCCTCCAGCAGCATCACCGCACCGATGGGAAAGGACCGCGCGATGCTCACCAAGAGGTCGCGGATGTGATCGTCATCCCAGACCCAACCGCGCTGGAAGTCGGGCAACTGGATCTTGCCCTCTTTGATCTCGCGCAAGAGGTCGTGCAGGGAGGCCTTGGTGCTGTCGAAGGTGGTCAT
>JBHHYG010000581.1:0-1719 GCA_046757445.1 Acidobacteriota bacterium | reverse complement strand
TCAACCTCGCCTACCTGATCGTCGGTAGCTGGATCGTGCTGCGCTGGAAAACGGGCTTTGGCAGCGCCAGCTTCCTGCTGGCCGGGGCGGTGATCCTCTTCGCCTTCGCCGTCTGCTACAGCGTCATGGTGCTGGTCGGCGTGATAACCCGGAGCAGCCCGGTGAGCAGCATGGCCGGCTTGCTCGTCTGGCTGGCGGGGCACATTCTCTATGCCTTTCACACCTATCCGACCTGGCGGGCCACGCTGCCCGCCGGCTGGCAGCGACAGCTCGGCACCCGGGTCACCGAGTCGTTGTACTGGATGCTGCCGAAAAACCAGGGCCTAGGACAAATTGCCGTGGCTGCCGCGCGAGGCAACCCCGTCTCACTGGCCCCCATTTGGGATTCGATGCCCTTCGCGATCGGGGCCCTGCTGCTGGCATGCTGGTGGTTCTCGAGACGGGACTACTGACCACCGCGGCCAAGCGACCATGCAACGGAGGTAAGCATGACAATGACGGTGAGAACGACTAGCACGACAACGCTGTCGGCACGGATCATGACTCTTTTTGCCGGCTTACTACTGGCCGTGGCAGCCTGTTCTCCCGGCGAGGTGAGCGACGGTGCCGAGGTCACGGGTGATCTTCTCGATCATCTGCCGGCGCCGGCCTCCTTCCTGGCCTGGGCCGATTTCGATGCCATGCGTGCCAGTCCCCTTTCGGCCACTCTCATCGAGGATGAGCATCTGTTCGACGGGAACCGGCAAGAGATGCGCGAGATGATCGAGGCCACTGGCATCGACCCGGTCGACGACCTGCACGCACTGGCGGTGGCTTCCCTGGTGGTCGACGGCGATCATATCCAACCGGTGTTGCTGGCGACCGTCGATTTCGAGCAGGAGCGGCTACTGTCGGCACTGCAGGAGAGCCCCACCCTCGAGTACCGCGCCTACACCCTCTATGAGATCGACCACCCGACCCGGAAAGCCGAGGGTAAGGAGGAGGGTGCCTCGGCGGAAGCAGGGGAAGCGAACCCGTCACCCACCCAGGATGAGGAAGCCACGGATGAACAGCAGCCAGCGGAACACGGATACCTGGTCATCTTCAATGCCGAGACTTTGCTGCTGGGCAGCGAGCAGGGCGTCAAGGCGGCTATCGACGTGGCGGCTGGAGATCGTTCTTCGGTGACGGCCGATGAGTCGCTGGGTGACCTGCTCGCTTCAGTGCCCGCGGACAGCCAGGCATGGGTGGTGGCGACCGATCGAACCTGGAGTGGGGAGCTGAAGGAATGGATGTCCGAGGGAGACAACCTGCCGGTACCTCAAAAGGCTTTGCAGGGTATCAAGCAGGCCACCTTCTCGATGCGCATCGACGAAGGGGTCAACGTGCAGCTCAGCGGCCTCGTCGCCAGCGAGGAGGATGCGCGCCTCCTCAGAGACTCCCTGCAGGGTTTGTTAGCGATGGGGAAACTGATGGTCCAGTCGCAGCGGCCGGAGCTGTTCGACATCCTCGACCGCAGCGTCCGCATCGACAGCGAAGAGCGCCGCGTTCGGCTCGATGCTACTCTGGACGGTGACGACCTTGAGACGCTGCGCAAGCTAGCCGAGAGCCGTTACGGCGAGAAGGAAGGCTAACGTCCAAGGGCGCACGCGGCCCGTGGATGCAAGGCGCGCGTTGGGAGGGCAGCGGGCTAGGATTCACGGCTGCCCGCTAGCTGCATCAGCACGTCGTAAAGGAGCC
>JBHHYG010000580.1:0-1727 GCA_046757445.1 Acidobacteriota bacterium | reverse complement strand
TCCAGGGTTGCTGCTGGGCAGCGTTTCCTTCGACGAGTCCTCCCCGGAAATTTTCCCGTAGGCAAGCACTATAGAAGAAAATGGAAATTGGAAAGGTGAAAGTCCGACCGGATGGGCGAGATCAGGTCATTCGAGGATTTAGAAGTGTACCGGCTGGCAAGGGATCTGCGCCGTCAGGTGTATGGCCTGGTGGGCCGGCTACCTGCGAACGAGAGGTATGGGTTGATCGATCAGACGAAACGCGCGGCGCTGTTGGTAACCAGCAATATTGCCGAAGGCTACGGGCGGTATCATTACCAGGAGAACATCCAGTTCTGTCGCCACTCCCGAGGCTCCCTGTATGAGCTTCTGGACCATTTAACCGCTGCGGTTGATCTCGGATATATCGGCGAGGAAGAGTTCGGCAAGTACCGTATATCAATTATAGATGCTGTGAGGCTCGTCAACGGCTACATCCGCATGCTGAACAAGCATAAGCGATTAACGATTGGCTCTCAGCTATCGCTTGGGAGCTGTTTCGACATTGAGCGCCTGGAGGCGTTCGGCCTCCGCTGCTCGGAGCAACCGCTCGTCGGCCGCAGCGAAGGTGACGTCTTCGGCCAGGGCCCTCTTGAGACCCAGGGCCGAGGCCAGGTGAATGGCGTCGAAGCCTCTGAGCGGATGGCGTTGGATCAGATCGCGGGCCAGCACAAGGATCTCGTCCCGCAGGTCAACCCGGACGTACGCCTGCCAATCGCGCTCGAACTGCCTGCACGTCAGGGCATAGCGGCGGTCGGAGAGATGGCCTTCCCGGTGTTTCCGTGTGAGCCCGGCATAGACTTCAGCATAGGCGATCTTCGCCGTTGCGATAGGGCGGTCCCCAGTCACCAGGATCCGAACGAGCGCCGATCCCTTTTCCGCGACGAAGCGCTTGATGAGCGCACTGGTGTCCAGATAGTTCACCGGCGGTCTTCTAGGATGACCTTCGAGGTCGGCGGCCCCGAGACCTTCGCGAGGCGGACTCGCTTCAGGGGCTTACTGGTCGGGAGCGTCACGAGGCCTTGGGCGGCCAGGCTGGCAAGCCGAGCCTCAAGGCTCACGGCGCGTTCCGCCGACCGAATCGGCTGGATCAGCGCGATCGGGTTCCCTCGCTCGGTGACGATGACCTCTTCCCCCTGTTTGGTACGGCGAAGGTAGTGGGTGAGCCGATCCTTGAGCTCTTTCACGCCGACGCGACCCATGGGGACTCCTTCCTTGGTGGCTATTGTAGCTACTTTGATTCTGTTTGTCAAGGTATGACGAGAGACGTGGCGCCATAGAACATCTTTGCGAGATTGGCCGACAGGCTGATGAGGTGACGGAATGACTGACCAGCCGACTAGCCGACGAGGTGACGAAGTGCCTGAAGAGCAAGAAGTGGAACTCATTGACTATCTGCGGGTGATCTGGAAGCGCAAGGGCCTCATCATCGGCGGCGCCCTGGTCGCGGCCATCGCCGCCCTTGGTGTGAGCCTTTCCCTGCCGAAGACCTACGAGGTCTCCCGCACCTTGAAGATCGGTCACCTTCCGCCGCTCATCACCGAAGGCAGAGTCCAGGATAAGGCGAGGCTCATTGAAGGCCGCGAGGCGGTGGCAGATCGTCTCACAGATCATCGTGCCCTGAAGGCGCTCGTCGAAGAGCTTCAATTGTCTGTCAGCCCGAGCGCGGTGGCCCATGGTATGATTTCCGTCGAGTCTCGCAAAAGGGG
>JBHHYG010000579.1:0-1728 GCA_046757445.1 Acidobacteriota bacterium | reverse complement strand
CAGATCCCGCCCGGTCACGAGCTCGGTCACGGGATGCTCGACCTGGATCCGCGCATTCACCTCGAGAAAATAGAACTTCCCGCTGTCCTGGTCCACTATGAACTCCACAGTGCCGGCATTTTCGTAGCGCATCTCCTTCGCGATGGTCACGGCGGCCTTCCGGATTTCCTTCCTGAGACGGTCCGGTATGCACGATGCGGGGGCCTCCTCCACGACCTTTTGATAGCGGCGCTGCAGCGAGCAGTCGCGCTCGCCGACGTGAACCACATTCCCAAACCGGTCACCGAGGACCTGGACCTCAATATGCCTGGCGTTAGCGATATAGCGCTCGATGTACAGCGTCTCGTCACCAAACGCCGCACGCGCCTCTGCAGCCGCTGTCTCGAAGGCTGTTTTCAGTTCCCTGCTGCCCTTTACGATCTTTATTCCGCGCCCCCCACCTCCCGCGGCAGCCTTGAAGAGAACGGGAAATCCTATCTCCTCCGCCACGGCGGAGGCCTCCTGGAGGCCCCTGACCCTTGTGGAGCCGGGCACGACCGGGATTCCATATTCGCCGACGATCTCCCGCGCCTGGAGTTTATTGCCCATCTGCCGGATGCTCTCGGCGCGCGGTCCGATGAACCGGACACCATGCTCTGCACAGGCCTCAGCCAAGCCAGGCTCCTCGGCGAGAAACCCGTATCCAGGGTGAACGGCGTCCGAGCCGGTCCCCAAGGCCGCGGCCACAACGGCATCCACTCTCAGGTAGCTGTCGGCAGAGCGGGCAGGACCGATGCACACTACACGACCCGCCATCCTCGCCGGTAAACTCTCACGATCTGCCTCAGAGACCGCGGCAACGGACTCGACTCCCAAGGCCTGACACGCCCTGATGATGCGTACTGCGATCTCGCCCCGATTGGCGATGAGCACCCGTGAAATGCTCATCCTGACGTCCCTATTCCCCATCCGAAGAGCCGTCCGGTCTCACCAGGAAGAGTCTCTGTCCGTACTCGACAAACTGGGCGTTGGAGACAAGAACCTTGCTGATCACCCCGCGGACTCCGGCCGTGACGCTGCTGAAGACCTTCATCACCTCTATAAGGCCCACGGTAGTATCCTCGTCCACCCGCCCTCCTTCCTCGACAAAAGGAGGCGCTCCGGGCTCCGGGGCCCTGTAGAACGTCCCCACCATGGACGCTGTGATGGGTACGAGCCCCTCCGTATCGGCAATCTCCTCCCCATCGGCCTGTGGCTGCCCTCTTTCTCGTTCCTCGGCCGTCGCTCTTGACACCGCAGTCGACTCCCCCGGAGCCGACGCCCCAGTCTGTGATGCGGGCATGGGGTTCTTGTCCGATGCGCCGGGTTTGTATCCGCTCTTGCTGACGGTTAGCTTCAGATCCCCCACCTCCAGCTCCAGGAAGTCGAAGCTCGATTTTTCCATCAGATTCAGTATCTGAAGTACTTCGTCTCCGGTCATCGCCATAACCTCTCTCTCCGATTCGCAGGTAGGGCACGCCTCAGGAGAGCTGATCTCCACGAGGCGCCGCTTCGCCTTAGAGCGTAGTATCCTATGGTTAGCACAAGGAAATGGGACAGTAAACCCGATGAATAAAAGCGCTTGTCAGCGCCCTCCCCTATCGCATAAAATCACGGAAAAATCAGCCCACATATCCAAAAGTCATAGGGGACTTCCAGGACGGTGAAATATTACGATATCTCTCTTAACCTGTCGGGCGAGACGGTCCG
>JBHHYG010000578.1:0-1729 GCA_046757445.1 Acidobacteriota bacterium | reverse complement strand
CTGCCGGCAGGACGGGTCCCGAGGGCCGGCCATGATGTTCACGCGGACGGCAGGCACGACGGGATGAGTCTAGACGACCAGACCCGCAGATTCCTTGTGACCTGGATCAGGAAAAGGAGACTTCCATGAGCGTTCATGTCCGTATTCCCACACCACTGCGAGGCTGCACCGAGGAAAACGCTGTCGTCGAGGCGTCCGGGGCCAACGTGGGCGCCGTTCTCGAGGCCGCCTTCGTCCGCTACCCGGCGCTGCGGGAGCGCGTTCTCGATGGCGAGGGCCACGTGCACCAATTCGTCAACCTGTTTGTCAACGGCGACGATGTCCGTTTCGATGGCGGTCTGGGAGCGCTGGTGAGCGATGGCGACGAGCTCACCATCGTGCCGGCCATCGCCGGCGGCTCGACAGGTTTTCCGACTCTCGCCGCGGAATCCGAACTCACGCATGACGAGATCCTGCGCTACTCGCGTCACGTCATCCTCCCCGAGGTGACCATGGCGGGACAGCGCCGCCTGAAGGGGGGGCGCGTGCTGCTCATCGGGGTCGGCGGACTGGGCTCGCCGGCGGCCCTCTACCTGGCCGCCGCCGGTGTCGGCAAGCTGGGGCTGGTGGATTTCGACACGGTCGATGCCACCAATCTCCAGCGCCAGATCCTGCACGACACTCACGCCGTCGGCCATTCCAAGCTGGACAGCGCGGTCGCCCGGCTGTCCGCCCTCAATCCGTGCATCGACATCGAGACGTACGAGGAGCCGTTCACCAGCGACAATGCTCTCGACATCCTGGCGCACTACGATGTTGTTCTGGACGGCACCGACAACTTCCCCACCCGCTACCTCACCAACGACGCCGCCTACCTCGCCGGCAAGCCGAACGTGTACGGCTCGATCTTTCGCTTCGAGGGCCAGGCCAGCGTCTTCTGGCCCGACCGCGGCCCGTGTTACCGGTGCCTCTACCCATCGCCGCCGCCGCCCGGGATGGTGCCGAGCTGCGCCGAGGGCGGCGTGCTCGGCGTGCTCCCCGGTGTGATCGGCTGCCTGCAGGCCACCGAGGTGATCAAGATTCTCCTGGGTGTCGGCAAACCGCTCGTCGGCCGCCTGCTGACCTACGATGCCCTGCAGATGCGCTTTGGCATGCTGACATTGCGCCAGGATCCCGCCTGCCCCCTGTGCGGGCCGTCAGCCACCATTGATCATCTCGAGGATCTGGTCCTCTCCTGCGACGTCCCGGTGAATGCCGATGAGGCAGACGACGCCATCGTGGACATCGAGCCGGCCGCAGTGGTCCAGCGCCTGGCGGCCGGCGAATCACTGAAGATACTCGATGTGCGCGAAGAGCATGAGGCCGAGATCTGCCGCATAGACAGCGCTCGCCTCATCCCTCTGCGTTCGCTGGAGGCGCACCTCGCTGACCTCGACCCCACCGTCACCTACGTCGTTCACTGCAAGAGCGGCAAGCGCTCGCGCCAGGCTATTGACCAGCTCCGCGCCGCCGGTTTCGCGCACCTCTACAACCTGCGTGGGGGCATCCTCGCGTGGGCCGACCAGGTGGACCCAACCCTGGCGCGGTACTAGCCCGATGGGACGATGACACGATGGGAAACCAGAAACAGGAATGTTGCCCCTGACCCCTCGCCGCCTGTTTCCCAGACGGTCATGGGAACCCGTCATGCAGTGGAATGCGCCAGCTTGCAGCCAAGCGACCTGGCCGGCGGTCGATTCCGAACCGTGGT
>JBHHYG010000577.1:0-1744 GCA_046757445.1 Acidobacteriota bacterium | reverse complement strand
GACTCCTCGACGATCGCGTCGAGAACGGCACCGCGTTTCTCGGCGGCCGCCGCATTGATGTTGAAGAAGAGGGCGCGCCTGCCATTTCCCTCGATTTCCGCCTTGATCTCCTCCACATGTTGAAGACCAGCCCGGCGGTCCAGGTGTACGCCCAGAATGTCGTAGCCGGCGACGGCGAACGCCTTCGCCGTCGCTTCACCAAACCCGCTGGAGGCACCCAGAATGAGCGCCCATGGAGCCCCTTTTTCACTCACTTGCCACTCCCTGTCTCTAACGCGGTCTCCCTCAGCACACACCCAGGATAACGCCCCCGGTGCGGCCGGCGCACGAGGCGACCGGCCTCGCATCGCTTGCGTCAGCTCATCGGCGCCGAACGGGCGATATCCACAGAGACCCGGCACGCCCGTCTCGGACCGGCCGCGAACCGTACGCTTCCGGCACGGCCTCGGTTCTGCCAATGCAGGTTTTTTGAAAAAATGATTACTCGACATGCACCGTACGCACCCCCTCTCCGTCCTCAGCTATCTAGGTTACACAAGGTATTTCCCGCCTTCGGACTATCCATCTCTCCCCGGCATCCCCTGGCAATCCACAGCGAGAGGCGAGTTTTCTACAATCTTTGTCTGCAGGCGTAACCGCATGTAATATATTGTGATATAGAACGCACTAAAGGTCAGTGATCGATCGCGATCAGACCTCACCGGGTTGCTCTCCGCCAGGGTCTTTTCTATACTTGGCCTCGCACCCGGAATGATGGACGCGGCCGCAACATCGACCGGTGCTTCATGACAGCTTCTATGAACAAATCCGTAGATTTGGGGGAGCGTGCAGATGTGGGAGACCCGTCCTGTCCAACTCGTGGTGCACCTGCCGGAGGAACTGGCTGAGGACGTGAAGGAGGTGCAGGGTCGCGACCCCGAATACCTCGGCAACGCCATCCGGTATGCGCTCGCCCGACGTATCATTTTTCGAGAGCTGAACGAGTCTCAGGAGCTGTTTTCACGCCCAACGTGAGCGGGCGGAGTAAGACCATCCGGCAGGCTGTGAGAAGGCTCCTTAACCGCCTCTTACGCCGGTCGGCTAACTTCCCTTCCCTTCAAAGCACAACCGGCACTCAGCTTGACAGGCCACGCGGACGGTGACTAGATAGCAGCGTTCGGACGTCATCATCCGCAGAGGTAGCTGTCGTGGGCGGATCCGGTAAAGGCGACGCCGATGCAGGCGGTCGGGAAACGCCCTCTGGTGGGGAAGGGGCGGCCGTGATCGATCCTGTCCTGCGAGCCAAGTACATTGACTTTTGCTCGGCACACCTCACCGAGGTGTTCCTGTCTCTCTCCGATGACCAGATTTACGAACTGGCGGAGGAAGCAGCGGTGGATGCCCGGCTCAGTGTCGGGTCGCTGGGGTTCACGTCCATGGTCCGTCTCCTTACCCACAAGCTCCGGGAGAACATCCCACTGCCTGATTTTGCTACTTGGAGCCGTGATTATCAGGCAGATCCGGATCGCTACGATCCCTACCTACTGGGTCTGTGGAAGGACCTCCTCGTGAATCCCGCCGGATGAACGACCATCAAGGCAACGGATCGGGGCGGGACTCTCGAGAGCCACCCCAGCTCCATATTTGGGATGACGAGGGCCACGACAGCGTGATCGGAACTTTCAGTGAGGACGGCACTGAATGAAAGCTGTGCGTGATCCTCGAGCCCGCGTCCGCCGATCTCGTCCGAGGTCGGCTCTCTTTC
>JBHHYG010000576.1:0-1758 GCA_046757445.1 Acidobacteriota bacterium | reverse complement strand
GGCTCGACGCCACCAGCTCACGGCCGACCCGCTGCAGAGGTTGCGGCCGCCGGACTCGCCGAAAAGCGCCGAGGCCAAGGCCCGCGCCGAGGGGTTCAGGGAAAGGTTGCGGACCATCGACACGCTGGAGCTGCTGACCGGCTTTTGCGAAGCGCTCGCCGGCCGCCCGGGTCGCACGGCCTTGGTATGGATATCCTCCGGATTTCACGTCTATGAACAGGGGCCCTGGGAGTTCTTCTACCCGGATCGCGCAAGAGGGGTAGCTGGCCTCGATACGCCCGATCTCAATATCTTCCAGCTTCAGGACGAGCTGCACCGCGCCGCCAACAGCGCCAATATCAGCATCTACTCGGTGGATCCGATGAGGCAGAGGTCGATCTCCGTCCTGGACGCCCAAATGACCGGCACCGCTGGCCTAGCCCGCATTTCTCAACGGCTCGCGGCTGCGCGAGCCGTTGAGAAATGCGGGCTCTAGGTGGGCAGGGACCGGCGCAAAACGCCGTTGTTAAGGCGATTCGCAGTCGAGGGATGCGGACCGCTCTCGACAACCGTCGAGACGGCCTGCGCCGCGCCGCCGAGGAGACCGGAGGGAAAGCCTTCATCGGCTGGGCCGACCTCGGCGAAGTGTTGCGGGAGATCGAGACCGACACCAGCGAGTTCTACCTGCTGACCTACGCGCCCCCGCCTCCGTACGGCGACGGCGAGTTCCACGAGATCGGTGTCGAGGTGAAGCGGCCCGACGTCAGCATCCGGGCCCGTAAGGGCTACGTCGATCTCGCCGCGGAGGATCGCCGCCTCCGGCACGGTCAAGAAGGGCGCTGACTTCGACCGTTAGGCAACCCTTGCCCCGCGCTTCGTCGTGACCTGAACCTGGACACCCGCAGCACCCAGCATCGCGATGAGCGTGTCGACGCTGAACCGGTCGATCTTGCCGCGCATGAGATCGCTCACCCTTGGCTGGGAAACGCCGAAGAGCCGCGCCGCGTCCACCTGCGTCAGGCCACGCTCCTCGATAAGCCGGCTGAGCTCGATCATGAGGTCGGCGCGCACGCGGAGGTTCTCCGCCTCTTCCGGGGAAGAGCCGAGATCGCGAAACACATTGCCGCTCGAGCGTTGGATCTGCTTCTTGGCCATCGGTGCCTCCTACCTCTTTCTCCGGTGCGCTATCACATCAGCGAGTCGGCGCTTCGCGAGATCGACATCGGACTTGCGGGTGCTTCGCGTCCGCTTCTCGAATGCATGGAGGACGTACACGGCTTCCGGAAATGTCGCGACATAGAACACTCGATGCTCGGTTCCAACGCGAACTCTGATCTCATGAACCCCGACCCCGACTGCGGTCATCGGTTTCCAGTCGCCGGGCATCAATCCGCTTTGAACCCGCCGGAGCTGATACCCGGCTCTGCGCCGCGCCTCGTCGGGGAAGGCACGCAAGTCAGCAAGTGAGGAGCCAACCCAACGAAGCGGTTTCTCAGGCATGTTGTAGTATATAAGTAGTTGTATATCAACGCTAGAGTTGGCTGACACCCCAGGGCATTGTCAACTTAACGCGCATTTCTCAACTGTGAGACTGGGGCTGGCCATCTCGAGATGGCCTGGGGGAGACTTCCTGCCTCGGCGGGCATGACCCAATTTCTCAATGGCGTCGCCGTTGTCGGCAACTGCCTTTGTCCCGATGTGTCTGCCCGCTGGGGTAGGAACGCCGCCGGCCCGGACCACTGCACTTGGCCTGATCAGAAGGTTGTCCATCCCCTGGGG
>JBHHYG010000575.1:0-1763 GCA_046757445.1 Acidobacteriota bacterium | reverse complement strand
GCGTTGCGCTTGCCCCGAGGGGTCGAGGTACGTACGGGGCTTGCGGAGAGGCGACTCGCTGCGCTCGCCCTTTCCGGGGAAAGCCTCCCCGCAAGCCCCGTACGTACCTCTCCGGCATGCGCCTTGTCCTCGCCGCCCTTGCGCCCGCTCGCTTCACGACCCGTTGAGAAATGCGGGCTAGCATCGCTCTCTTGCTCATGAGCTGCTCCTTGAGGGTTGGGGCAACTCGCCAGGCTGGAAATCAGACTCCCAACCAGCGCCGACTCGCTCAGACCGTGTGTTCGAAGCGCACCTCGAGGCCTTCGATGGGTGGCTCTCGGCGGTAGCGAAGCACGGCCACGCTCGCCTCGACCGTCAGCCAGATGGCCAGAACGAACAATAGCCCACCCGTAGCCAGCAGGGTCGCCTCGCCGTTGTACCAGAACTCCCGTAGCTTGCTGGCCATGGCGGTCAGTGTGGAGACGAGCATGAACAGCATGGGCACCAACGTGTAGACCACCGGCTTGCCGCGCCGCAGCAGGTAGAGAGTGATGGCCAACAATGCCAGACCCGCCATGAGCTGGTTGGTGGTCCCGAACAGTTGCCAGAGGATGAGGCCGGCAGCCTGCCCGCCCACCTCGTAGAAGGCGAAAAAAGCGATGGCGATCACCGCCAGGATAGAGGCGACGTAGCGGTTGCCCAAGGCCGCGATCTTCACCGTCTCACCGATCTCGGAGATGTTGTACCGAAGCAGGCGAGTGGCCGAGTCCAGGGTGGTGAGGGCAAAGGAAACCACGAGCACGGCGACGAAAGTGCGGCCGAGCCGGGAGGGGATACCCAGTGCGGAGAGGAAGTGAGAGGTGCCGATAATAAAAGCACCGATGTTGTTGCCGAGACCTTCGGCCGTTTGCCAGCTGCTGTAGTGGGCCAACCAGTCCTCTCGCGAGATAAAGCCGGCGGTACAGGCGAGCACCGCCATCAGCCCCAGCAATGATTCTCCGATCATGCCGCCATAGCCGATGAAGGTGGCATCGGACTCCTTGTCGAGCTGCTTGGCCGAGGTGCCCGAGGCGACCAGCGAATGGAAGCCGCTGGCTGCGCCGCAAGCGATGACGATGAAGACGAAAGGAAAGATGGGAGGAGCACCCTCCGGGTTCAGGTCGACGGCTGGCGCTACGAAGGCCGGCCTGGCGACGAACAGCCCCAGGTACATCCCGCCTAGCCCCAAGTACAGCAGCAGGCTGTTGATGTAGTCACGTGGTTGCAGCAGCATCCAGACTGGCAGCACGGATGCTGCGAAGGCGTAGCCCAGGAGCATCCATTTCCACGCCCCTTCCGAGGGGCCGACAACCGGCAGCCCCATGCCCACCGAAACCAGGGCCAGCATGGCCACAAAGCCCAACGTCGTCACCGGCGGGATGCTCCAACCCCGTCGATAGATCGCCAGCCCCATGACCACGGCAATGAGCATCAACGATGCTGTCGGCAGCACCGCCTCAGGATAGAAAGCAGGGGAGAAGAGCTGCGCGACCACGTGTACGAATACTCCCATCGCCAGGGCGATCAGGAAAAAGATGATGACGTGGAAGAGGCTCTTGGCGCGCCGACCGATCAAGCCCTCGGCGACCTTGCCAATGGACATGCCGCGGGCTCGGATAGAAACGGCCAGGGAGCCGAAATCATGCACGGCACCGACAAAAACGGCTCCCAGTACGACCCACAACATCGCCGGCAGCCAGCCCCAGATGACCGCGATGGCCGGCCCCAGCATCGGCGACAGACCG
>JBHHYG010000574.1:0-1796 GCA_046757445.1 Acidobacteriota bacterium | reverse complement strand
CTTGTCCTCGCGGCCCTGGCGCCCGCTCGCTTCACGACCCGTTGAGAAATGCGGGATCCAGCTCAGTTCGGCCGGGTCCGGATCGAGCGCTGAGCAAGGAGAATATTCCGCCGGAGGTCAGGGAATGAGTGGAACGACAAGCCACGATCAACGGGAGTGTAAGGCGAAGGAGTGGCGAGAATCGCGGGCAAACGAAGCCCACGAGCCGGAAGCAATGGACCGTCGAGAGCTGATGAAGCTCGGCGTCGCCGGGGTCGGGGCGGCGATGGTGGCTCCGGAGGCGCTTGCCGGATACGCCAATGCAGCGAGGGTAGAGCCAGGCTCCGCCAGCGCCGACATGGCGAGCGGGTCGACAGGGCCGGTCTCCGTCTCGAGCGGCCATATCCAGCTTCCCGCCCCCGCCCTCGGTCTTGCGCCCGAGCATTTCTTCGCCGACGCTCCCATCGACCTGGTCCGGGTCGGGTTTGTGGGAGTCGGTCTCCAGGGCTCGGCTCACTGCCGGAATCTGCTGCAGATCGATGGCGTCGAGCTCGCGGCCGTGTGCGACATCGTACCCGAGAAGGTCGAGCGCATGCAACAGCGGGTTGTGGATGCCGGTTTCCCGAAGCCGGCCGGCTACAGCCGAGGTGAGCTCGACTTCGTGCGCATGTGCGAGCAGGAAGACCTCGACCTCGTGTACACCGCCACGCCGTGGCGCTGGCATGTGCCGGTGTGCGTAGCGGCCATGGAAAACGGCAAGCATGCTGCCACCGAAGTACCCGCGGCCTATCGTATCGACGACTGCTGGAAGCTTGTCGAGAACGCCGAAAATCATGGCAGGCATTGCGTCATGATGGAGAACTGCAACCACGATCGTCCCGAGATGATGGTCTTCAACATGGTGCGCCAGGGGCTTTTCGGGGAGATCGTGCACGGCGCTTGCGGCTATCTTCACGATCTGCGCGAGATCAAGTTCGAGGACCGGAACGAAGGCCTTTGGCGGCGGGAGCACGCCAAGCACCGCAACGGCAACCTCTACCCGACCCATGGGCTGGGCCCGATCGCCAATTGCATGGATAACAACCGCGGCGACCGCTTCGAGTACCTGGTCTCGATGAGCAGTCCCTCTCGAGGCCTGGAGCTCTGGGCCGAGGCGCACTATCCCGAAGGCGATCCCAAGCGCCAGGAAAAGTATGTCCTCGGGGACGTCAACACCGCTCTCATCAAGACCGCGAGGGGCCGGACCATCTACATCAACCACGACACCAACCTGCCGAGGCCCTACAGCCGCATCCACAAAGTTCAGGGCACGAAGGGACTGTTCCACGGCTACCCGAACCGCGTTTACATCGAGGGCTACGGCCGTCCCCATCGCTGGATCGACGAGCAGGGCTACGACTGGCAAGGCGAGCACTGGGACATCGAGCGCGTCTTCGCCGAGTACGAGCACCCCATTTGGAAGGAGCTGCGGGAGATGTCGGCGGGTGCCGGCCACGGTGGCATGGACTTCATCGAGGACTACCGGCTGTTCAAGTGCCTGCATGACGGCACGCCGACCGACATGAACGTCTACGATGCCGTTGCGATCAGCGCGGTGTGCGAGCTCACCGAGATCTCCGTGGCCAACGATAGCGCGCCCGTCGAGTTTCCCGACTTCACTCGCGGCCGCTGGAAGAGCTGGCCGCAGCTCGGCATCGTGCACGCTTGACGAAATCAAGGAAGACCACAACCTACGCGACATGGAGCTGGTGCGATAGCCTGTATATCTCAACGGCGGTCGTCGCGAGGGGGCGGAGAGGCCTGCGGCTGCAAGGCGC
>JBHHYG010000573.1:0-1810 GCA_046757445.1 Acidobacteriota bacterium | reverse complement strand
CAGACGCGCGCCTGGCCGCCACCGTAGCAGACTGCCGCTGAGATATGCAGGCTAGCCCGAACTTCTCAACGGGTCGTGAAGCGAGCGGGCGCAAGGGCCGCTTGGCTCACGATTCGAAGGGGAATGATTCCCTCCAGGTGCCGGAAAAAACGAAGTCAGCCAAGGCCTTGCGCGTGCGTGGTGCCCGCTCTCGTTGCTCTAGGCTCTCGGGCAACGTCCCGACATCGCCCGGATAGCCGAGAGCCACCATGGCCACCGGATCGTAGCCATCGGGAATCTCGAGGCTCTCGCGGGCCCTGTCGACGTCAAACCCGGCCATTTGATGCGCGAAAAGGCCGCAGTCCGTCGCCTGAAAGATTAGGTTAGCCATCGCCAATCCGACATCGTGATAGGCGTGGCGGTTCGGCTTACCGTTGCGCTCGAAGTCCAGCCGGGCAACCGAAAGCATCAGCAGAGGAGCGTTCTTCGCCCACTCTCTGTTTCCCTCTACGAGGCAATCGAGCAGGCGCACGTACCGCGTGCTCTCCGCTTTGGTTGCAACCAGGAAGCTCCACGGCTGCTCGTTGAACGAGGAAGCCGCCCATCGGGCCGCCTCGAAAAGACTGTATAGCTTTCCCCGCTCTACTGGACGATCGGCGAAAGCGCGCGGACTCCACCGGCGCTTGATCAGCTCATTGACCGGATAGGTGTTCTCGGTGGGCTTTTCCATGCGTCACACAGCTCCTCTTGATCTCGTTTCCTCTTCCTTTCGTGCTCCTTCCCCCGACCACAAGCCGGTACGGGTGACGAGCGGCCCAAATATTCTATCCCGAGCAGGCTCCCGTACGCTGGCCACCAACCCCTGGACATGGAGAAGGGCCGGCCGGATAATCGAGGCGCGTCCATACCCGAGGAAAACGATCCATGAGGAAAACGACCCGGATCGTGTTGATCTGCTGTGTCGCTTTGGCGCTGGTGAGCTGTGCCGGTAGCGATGGAGAGGAGGCGGAACGAGCCGGAGCCGGCCCTACGCCTGCCCGCGATGCCGCCGGAGAATCGACGGCAGTGTTCTCCGGCCGCCCCGCCAGAGAATGGATCGAACAGCTTCTCGAGTCCGATGAGCCCAAAGAGCGCCTCGAGGCCGCCAGCGCCCTCGCCAAAATGGGCCCCGAGGTCAGCGGTTCGACGGATGCGTTGATCGTTGCACTCGGTGACCAGAGCTCTCTGGTGCGCACTGCCGCCACCGCCGCCCTGCAGAGATTCGGGCGCGATACGCTGGCCAAGCTCTATCCGGCTGTGCGAGGAAACCAGAATCCACGCGTGCGGGCCGGAAGTGCAGTGGCGATTTCCCAGATCGGGGCAGCGGACCCCCGAACCATGCCGGCACTCATCGCGGCCCTCGAGGATCCTTCGGGCCTGGTCCGCCGCATCGTCACTCAGGTCATCAGCATCTTTGGCGCCAGGGCCGGGGAAGCGGTACCGGCTTTGATCAAGACTCTAGGTGACGAGGATGTCGAGGTGCGCGTGGCGGCCGCCACCACGCTCGGCATCATCGGCCCGGCGGCAGAGGCAGCGGGGCCGGCGTTGCGGCGAGTCCTGCAAGACAGTGACGAGAACGTCCGCGGCGCGGCGCGCACGGCGCTGCGCAACATCGAGCGCTAGCCCACACTTCTCATCGCGCTTCGTCGCCAGGTCGTGGCGAGGCGCGCGCCCGCAGCAGAAATTCTTTTACTCGGTATCGTGTTCCAGCTAAAAAATAAATTGCATCTTTATGAAGTTCTTCTAGTGCAATTGGAAGAATTCTGTCACCTACCTTTTTATTGTTTAAGAA
>JBHHYG010000572.1:0-1810 GCA_046757445.1 Acidobacteriota bacterium | reverse complement strand
GTCATCGCGGCCCTTGCGCTCGCGCAGCCTCGAACCGTTGAGAAATGCGGGCTAGGTGCAGGTGAAGCTGCACCGGCACCCTTGCTTGAGACACCCAGCAGCTAGGAATAGACTGACCCTACGAACCGGGGGGTCGGCCGTGATCTCCCTTTCTCCTTCTGTGACACGCCTCGTCACAACTCACTCGCCAGCGAGGTTGAGCGATGCCTACCAGCCATCTGTCCGTCGCCGCCGACAACCTCATCGACAACCCTGATCAGGAAGAGCTGCGCCGCCTCACGGGGGCGATGCCCAACGCCCGCCTCACCGAGTACGGCAACTACAACATCAAGACACGGGTGGTGGCTCGCAGCGTGCGCTCCACCTTCATCGTCGACGATGATCCTGGTGCCCATTCTTTTCCCTGCATCGGGCTGGACGAAGGCGAGCGTATCGCCCACTTGCAGGACGACTACATCAAGGGTCGGGAAATGGTGGCCATCGACGGTTATATCGGCAACGACGCCGATTTCAGAGTGCCGACGCGGCTGCTCATGGAAGCGGCCAACGCCAACGTCGCCGCCATGCAGCAAATCCTCTACTTCGACCCGGAGCCGAAGCCGGAATCTCCCCAGCTCACCGTCATCTACACGCCGAACCTGGCGGTGGAGGGCTACCCCGACGAGCGCTGCATCGCCGTCTACCTCGACCAGGGTGTCACCCGGGTGTGCAACTCCGATTACTTCGGCGAGAGCAAGAAGGGCGGCCTGCGGATGTGGAACAAGATCGTCTACGATCGCGGCGGCCTGGCTCTGCACGCCGGCTGCAAGGTGATCCCGGTAGATGACCGGCGCGTGGTGGGCCTGGTTATCGGCCTCTCCGGCACAGGAAAGACGACCACCACCTTCACGCGCCAGAACCACTCGCTGCCGGTGCAGGACGACTTCGTCGCCCTGATGCCCGACGGCAGGGTCTACGCCTCCGAGGACGGCTGCTTCGCCAAGACCCTCGGCCTCGGGCCCGAGGAGCAACCCGACATCTACTATGCCTCCATCAAGCCCGACGCCTACCTGGAGAACGTCGCTCAGAACAACGGCCACCTTGATTTTTGCGACGGCTCCTACACCGAGAACGGCCGCTCGCTCTTTGCCATGTCGTCGGTGGAGCACGCGCCGGCGGCGGAGCTGAAAAGCGCCGACTTCGTCCTTTTCCTCAACCGCAACGACAACATCATCCCCGCCGTCGTGAAGCTGCAGGGAGCGCAGGCTGCGGCTTACTTCATGCTAGGGGAAACGAAAGGCACCGCGGCTGGGGGCGCCGCCGAGGCGGGAAAGTTTCTTCGCATCCCGGGCACCAATCCCTTCTTCCCCACGCTTCACGCTCAGCAGGGCAACCGCTTCCTGGAGCTTCTCGGTACCGTTGGCCTCGACGTCTACGTGATGAACACGGGCCGGGTCGGCGGCGACGACTCCGACGAGCGCTCGCGCAAGGTCAAAATCCGCCATTCGAGCGCCATCGTCCAGGCCATCGCCGAGGGCACCATCAGTTGGGAGACAGACCCGGACTTCGGCTACCAGGCCGCCACCCATGTTCCCGGTATCGACGGCGAGGACGAGCTGCTGCAGCAGCCGCGCCGCCTGTACGAGAAGCAGGGAAGATCGGCCGAGTACCGGCGTCTGGTCGCGGGCGTCCGCCAGGACCGGCTCGACTACCTGCAGCAGTGGCCGGGCCTCGACACCGAGATCATCGAGGCCCTTTCCTAGCCCGCATCTCTCATCGGGCTAGCCCGCATTTCTCAACAGCTCGTGGCTGCGCGAGCGCAATGGCAGGC
>JBHHYG010000571.1:0-1818 GCA_046757445.1 Acidobacteriota bacterium | reverse complement strand
TCGGCTTGAGCAGTTGGCGGTGCGGATCAAAGCCCTGGCGCCAGATGCCGAAACCCGATGCTATGTGGATACGGGGCCGGTCATGGAGAAAGCCTGGGCACAGCAGGCCGGCCTTGGCTGGATCGGCAAACACTCGAACCTGGTCTCACACCAATACGGTTCCTGGCTGCTCCTCGGGGAAATTCTGACCACACTGGAACTGGAGCCTGACGAACCCGGAACCGATCTGTGCGGTTCCTGCCATCTCTGCATCCAAGCCTGTCCCACCGGAGCGATCCCGGAACCCTACGTCTTGGACGCCAGGAAATGCATTTCCTATCTCACGATCGAATTACGGGGCGACGAGCAGATTCCAGAGGAGTTGGCCGGCAAGATGGGCAACCGCATCTTCGGCTGCGATGATTGCCTGGACGTGTGCCCCTATAACGTCAACGCCGAGCCGACGGCTGAAAGATCCTTCCACCCAACTGCGCGGACACTCGCGCCGGATTTACGCACCCTCTCTCAGATGAGTGAGAGCGAGTTCACGATCACCTTTCGCGGAAGTCCGCTCTGCCGCCCGAAGCACGGCGGCTTCCTACGGAACGTCGGCCTCGCCCTTCGTCACCTTCAGCGATCAGACTCCTCCCATGCAAGACGCACTGCCCCAGCGCCGTAGGAGTCTCCAGCGAACACTGGCCCTCTCGCCAACCAACGCCTTACCGAAAAGCCCTTCGGGCTCCTTCCCCGCCTGACACCCACAGACACCACCGAGACACCACGGTGACGCTGGCTCTCCCCAGCCATTCTGGCCATGGCCCGAGTGTGTTTTGTCCTCTCCCCCCCTCAAGCGGCATGGCCGTACGCCAATATAAGTAGTGAAAAAACCAGTAATTCCTACCGCAAGAATGACGGGCTTTTGGATGATGGGCCAATACCTGGCGGTAATAGGATCAGGTGCTACAGTTGATGGTATGGATACAAGGCGTAAAAGGCCGAACAGCCCATTGATCCCGGGGCTGGCCCTCGCGGGCAGCGTGGTGTTTCTCGCGAGCTTCCTGAGCCCCGTAGGAGATGGGTACGCTCAGATGCGCAAGCAGGAGCAGCTCATTCCTATTCTGGGCGTGACCGTGGAGCAAGAACCGAAAGGCACCGTGGTGTACCTGATTGTGTCTTTTGAAGAACGCGTCGATCGGTCAGGCCTTGCCGTCCATTTCAAATCGGGCCCGGGACGATTTTCACATATGGCCCAAACCTCTGTGCAGCAGGCCATACGGCGCGCTGCTCACAACATGGGGCTCTCTGCTGATTCATGGACCGTTGTGCTCTCGGTCCCCTACAACGGCCTCACCGTCTACGGCGAAAGCTTGTCCGCCATGGTCAGCCTGAGCGTCATGGCGATGGCCAACGGCGACTACGTTGCAATCGACCGAGTCGTGACAGGTACCGTGACGCCAGACGGCCACATCGGTCCTGTCGGATCCGTGCCGATGAAGGTCGTGGCTGCAGAGCGAGCCCATATCCGCCGGGTGATTGTTCCGGACGAGCAAGATCCGGCCGACGGCGACTGGCAGACTCCCTTCCTCATGCAAGTCTCCCCCGTGGACTCGGTGGAGAAAGCCTATTTGGCTCTCACCGAATAAGTGCCCTACGGATAGTGCTGAGCAATGAGTGCTGAGTAGCGAGTTCTGAGTTCACAATCTCAGTCCTCAGCACTCGTTACTCAGTCCTAGAACCTTCGCCTCAGCCCTCGCGACTCCCTACTTTTTGGTCCCCGCTAACCTCTAACCTTTCACCTCTAACCTCTCACCCGCGCTTGGCGCACTCAGTCCTCAGTCC
>JBHHYG010000570.1:0-1820 GCA_046757445.1 Acidobacteriota bacterium | reverse complement strand
GAGGACAAAGAGGCGCAGCAAGCCGCCAAAGCCGTTGAAGCCCCGCCGCTAACCCTAATGTGACAATAATCTAGGCCGCATTGTCGAATGCGTAGAGAGCTTTTTCAATGAGGGCTCTCGTGGCCGGGTGGTTCGCAAGGCGGAGCGTGGTTCGACCGGCAGGTCGCAAGACCTGACCCGCTCGGTGGAGGACTTCGAACCGCAGGGTTTGAATCGATCTGATGATGGGCCTGGGGGTTCTCTTTCGATTCCTCCCCCGGAGGGTGGCTCCGGTGGTCATCTGGAAACTGCGGATGAGGTTGTAGGCCAACACAGAGAGTTGTTGCCAAGCTGAGTTGGCTGCGTAGCGCGCCGTCGGGATGGTATCGAAGGCAAAGCCGCTCTTGAGCTCTGCGATCGCCTTCTCCTGGGCGCCACGACCACACATGAAGTGCCAGAGTTCGGGCACAGAGTACTCGAGGTTCGTCGCCACTGCCGAGTATTCATAGGTTCCATCGTCAGGATCGAAGAGATCGAGCTGGTAGTTCTTACGAGTACGATGGAACACCCGCTTGCGATAGATCGCTACCCGGAGCTTCATCTCCCAGGGATCGACGTCGAGCAGGAGGTCGAAGCCGTCGACATCCTCGGCGACCCGCTGCCAGCGTTTGCGTTGCTTGATATACTCGCGCAGAGGTAACCACCGCCAGAAGGGGACCTTGATGGCAAACCCGGCCTGCTGGGCGTTGAGAAGACGAATGACCTTCTGGGCGAAAAAGGCCCCATCCATGCGGAAGTTCAACCGATAGCCTCCACCCAGCGTCGCATCGACCTGGGAAAAGACATCCCGGAGGAAGGTGATCGAGCTGGCGCCGTCATGGACGTTGCCCGAGCGATTCTGGACCCTCAAGATGTGACCCGTGTCGCCGAGGTGCGCCAGGATGGGAAAGTAGCTCGGCACTTTCCGGTGATGGGGATTGTATCCTCGAAACGCTCGCTCGGTGGTGAGACCCGTGGAGATCACGCTCCCATCGACATCGATGGTCAACGTACGGAGCGGTAGCGAGGTGATACTGTCCGCCACGAGCGTGGCATTGAAGTCGGCAAGGGCATGCACTGCCCTCATGCGGAACTGTGCCATCCAACGTCCTACCGTCCTGGCAGTCGGCATCTGCCGCAGGCCGCAGAAGCGATGGACGAGGGGGTCACCGCCAAGGAACTGGAGATGACGGACGCGCCGACCGCCGAGGATCAGCAGGACCAACAGCAGGCGAATCAGCGCGATGATGCCGAAGTCGGTAGGCAGGTGGAAGGCGCCCAGGTGCTTACCGAGCCGCCGGTTGAAGCCGATCTGCCGCAGGTAGCGGATCAGGAGCTCGAGACCAGCAAACGAGGTCAGTCCGCGGGCGGAGAACTCGATGTGAAGAGGACCATTGACACGACGCTGCAAATCGGCTTTTCTTCGTCTCACTGAGAGTGGCCTTTCGGATCGCGGGATTCTGAAGCCTTGGTAACTCCTTTATGCCGCGATCAGGCCGATATCTCAAGGGGAAAGGCGGCTCTCGTTACGAGGGTCGCCTTTTTCCTTACCTGGTTATTGTCACATTAGGGTTAGATCGCCACCTAATCTCTAGTTAGGCGAATACGGAGAACACATCGAAATCAAATGTCGCAAGTGTGGTCACGCCGAGGAGACGTCCCTGGGGCTTTTCGTGAAGATCATTGGGGGCGCAATGCCCATCGGTGGGTTCTGGGCCTGGACGGCGTATCTTTTTGCAGGCACTGGGTTCGCACTGCCGATAGTGATTGCGAACATCGGTGGAGGGACCGCCATGCTCGTC
>JBHHYG010000569.1:0-1821 GCA_046757445.1 Acidobacteriota bacterium | reverse complement strand
CTCGACAGTGAGAAGTTCTGTGGCGCGGTTCCCGTCGGCTATGCCGCCACCCTCAAGGGATGATCGGCACCTCGCGCAACTCGCTTCTTCTGGGCGAGGAGTTTCGCAAGAAGCAGGCTCCGTCTGCTGGTGACCGAAATTCGGTGCAGCTCCTGGTGGAGGGTGAGTCGGACAACGTTCTCGGAAGGCCAGCCGTGCTCGGGATAGGTCCGTAGCCAGAGCGGGAAGCGGTGCCAGATGCGTTCGGGGTAGCGGATCGCCAGCACCTGCAAGATGCCGAGCGCGATGGCCGAGATGTTGACGAAGCGTTCGTAGGCTTCGAGCTTGCGAGCGACCTGGCGGCGATAGTCCTCCCCGGCGCGGTGCAGGTACTGGTTGCCGGATCCGCGCCGGCGCTTGGGCATGGCCTTGAGCCAGAAGTGGTAGCAAAAGCCGCAGAGGGTCTCGACGAGCGCCTTGAAGGAGACCTCGATCTTGAAGCGGAGCCCGTAGGCGAAGAGGATGGCCTCGGGACTGAGTCTTCGGTGGGTGGAGACGAAGATGCGTTGGGCGCCGTCGGGATAGATGCTCAACACAAAGCGGACGAAGAGGCCGTGCCAGAGGAGATCGCGGCAGAGGTATCGGATGTCCTTGAGGCCGCCGTAGAGCTCGACGGCAGCCGGGCGGAAGAGGTCGGGGCGATCGAAGAGTTCCTTGAGCTTGCGGCGGGCGCCGCGGACGCGTGGTCGCCCGCGCGGCCGCGGCCCGCGTGGTTGCGGAGGCTGTTCATAGGCGACGGTGGTGGAGCGGACCCTGCCGATGAAGTGCAGGTTGGCGGCGAGCAGGGCGCGCAGGAATCCTTCGGCGGAGTAGTAGGCGTCCGCGACGACGAGGGCACCGGCAGGGAGCAGTTGGGTGGCGAGTCCGTGCATCTTGTCGATGAGGGTGGCCTGCTCGGAGGGGGAGCGCTTCAGGCCGTCCTGAATCTGCAAGCGCAGGGGAAGGGCGAAGACGTGCGGTCCGGCGGTCACGAGCGCGCCGAGGGCGCCCCAGAAGTGTCCCATGATGTACTCGGGCTTGGTGTTGTCGGTGGATTCCTGGTGGAGCAACTTGACCCCGGGCATCTTGTAGCCCGCCTTGCCGACCTTGATGCCGTCGACGACGAAGAGCGGGAGCCCCTCGAGGCGGACGGGCGGTGTGGAGTGCTCGACGATCTCGGTCCACCGGGTGCAGAGGGCGGGAACGTGGAAGGCCGTGGAGTGGAAGAAGTGGAGGAGGTTGTGGTACTCGGCCGCGGCGAGTCCGAGGCAACGGATGACACTGGTGATGCCGAAGGCCTCCATCCGCAGCATGAAGGCCCAGGCGATCACCACGAACCAGTGGAAGGCTGCTTCCCGGCGGAAGACGCCACGGAATTCCTGGAGGACCGCGTCGACCTCTCCGACGAGCCCCATACCCCACCTCCACCCAGCAAGCCACGGGAGGTGAGTAAGCGGAGCGATGGAGAAAGGCAAGAAGAGAAGCAAGAAGACGCCGGCGATCCCACCGGAAGCGCTGGATCACCTCGGGCGCGAGATCGACAGCCTCGGAGACCCGGATCTCGCGGTCGAGAAGTCGGGGCGGTACTGCTACGTGCGGCACGGCGGAAGCCCACTCTGCCGGCTGGGCTACCGCGGCGCACTCGAGACCTGGGACTTCGCCATCTACAAGTACTCGAGCCAAAGCTACTCGACGCAGGAATGGTTTCCGAGCCGGGGGACGGTCGCCGATCTGGTCGGCATGGCCATGAACGCCTACAACCTGAGATAGGTGTCACGAAGGAGAGAACTTCTCACTGTCGAG
>JBHHYG010000568.1:0-1822 GCA_046757445.1 Acidobacteriota bacterium | reverse complement strand
CCTGTCCGCTCTTTTTTCTTCGGCTTGGGGTAACTGGTCGATTCTAGAAGCTTTCAGCTTGTCTGCTGCGTACCCAATCGTGTCCGCTGAGGTCATGTCAATAGGTGTGTAAATGAGATCAGGCGGCGAGCTCCCGGTTGACTACTTTGGTTTTGCGCTTGCCTTCGTTCACGGCCACTCCATCGACGAACTTCTTCCCCGAAGCAACGGTCTCGAGAAGTTCCGGCGCGTTCAGACGGCGGAACTTCTTCTCCGCGATCATCAAGGTCTTCCAGATCAACGCCTCGGCACTGGCGACCTTCTTGTAGCGCTTGGCCGCCGAGGTGCGCAGCCGAAGCGCGGCGAACGGGGACTCGACCGGATTGCTGGTGCGCAGATGGCGCCAGTGCTCCTTGGGGAAGTCGTAGAACGCCACCAGGCGCTCCCAGTCCCGGCATAGGGTGGCGGCGGCCTTGGGGTAGGCCTTGCCGTAGCGCGCCACGAACCGATCACGCCCTCGCTCGCACTCGGAGCGCGTCTCGGCGTAGGCAACCTGCCTGAGCAGCTCCCGGGCCTCGGCCCACAGCTTCTTCGGCAGCTGGTCGATCACGTTCACGATCCGGTGGTTCCAGCACCGAAGCTCCTCGGCCTGAGGGAACACCTCCGCCAGCGCCGCCCAGATCCCCAGGTGCCCATCGGCCACCGTGGCCCTCCACGGCTTCAGCCCCCGATCGCGAAGACCCCGGAGCACCCGGGCCCACGACTCCTTCGATTCCCGCTGCCCGCTCTCCACCGCCAGCACCACCTTGCGCCCGTCTCTCAACGCTCCAATGATCACCAGCAGCGCCGCCTTGTTCTCCTCCAGCCCCGCCTTCACGTAGACGCCATCGGCCCAGGCGTAGACCACCTCGAGATCCTCGAGCCGACGCTGGCTCCACTGCTCGAACTCCAGCTGCCACTTCGCCCGCAACCGCTCGATCGACGACGGCGAGAGCGGAGCCCCCTCGCCTAAAAGCCCCCGCAGCGCCAGCTCAAAATCCCCCTGCGCCAGGCCGTGCAGGTAGAGCTGCGGCAGCAGCTCGCCGACCTGCTCGGTCCGGCGTACGAAAAGGGGCAGGATACGGCTCTCGAAACGCTCCTCCACTCCCCGCACCCGCGGCCGGCGCAGTGTGATCGTACCGGCCATCATCGATAGCCGTCGCACCTTGCCGTATCCGTTGCGATACCCCTGGTCGCCATCCACGGCCGAGCGGCGCTCGCTCTTCTTGCGCCCCAGCAACTCCGTGATCTCCTCCTCGAGCAGGTCCTGGATCCAGCCCTGGATCCTCCCTCGCGCATACTCCTCCAGAGCCGACCACTCGGGCCCTTGCTTCTCCCCCTCGCGCCTTGACCGACCCCGCTCTGCTCTGCTTTGTCCCTTCATGGCGGTGTTCTCCTTCCTGCCGGTCCTCGCCGGCGTGGTCTTCTCAACCGGAAGGTCTACACCGCCTTCTCTCTATTTCCACACCCTCTGATTGTACCTCCGGGCTCGATGACACGCGCGACAATCGCCGTCGAGCTAAGGCACTCCTGGCCGTGATCCAAGGCGAGATCGCCCTCGGCACCTTCGACTATCGCAAGCATTTCCCGAACGGGGCGCGGCTCGCGGATTTCTACCCAGACGAACCGACGGAAGAACAGATCCGGATCCCGCTCGTTCGCGATTACCTGGACGCATGGCACAAGAGACGTTCGCCCTTTCTGCCCGACGGCAAGGTCGCTCACGGCGCCGACATCCATCCGTCGACCTGGATGCACGATGAGTCGGTCATCCGCGTGCATCTAAAGCCGGCGTTCGGTGAGC
>JBHHYG010000567.1:0-1846 GCA_046757445.1 Acidobacteriota bacterium | reverse complement strand
GTCTTCAATGGCGCTGGCAAGACCTTCATCTCCCAGCGCACGGCGACCGTCTCACAGAGTCGGCCGAGCGTGCTCGAGGGCAACAGCACGGTGGCCTCGGCGCGGATCAACAACTCCTTCCAGCTCGACGACACCTTGTCCTGGTTCAAGCCGACCGGCAGCGGCGATCACGACCTCCGCTTCGGCACCAACCTGGCCTACCGCACCGAGAAGGCCAACCGCGCCAGCAACGCCAACGGCCAGTTCGTCTTCGACACCGACCGGCCCTTCGATGCCACCGATCCGACGACCTTCCCGGTATCGTTCACCGCCAAGGCCTTCGGGCCGGAGACGCTGGCAGGGCTGGAGACGGACATCACCGTCGGGCTTTTCATCCAGGACGACTGGCAGCCGGTCGACAACCTGACCATCAACCTGGGGCTGCGCTGGGACCGCGAGAGTATCACCGAGGACAACGACAACTATGGGCCGCGGGTCGGCGTCGAGTGGGACCCGACCGGCTCCGGCAAGACGGTGGTGCGCGGCGGCTTTGGGCAGTTTTACAACCGCTTCCAGTTCGGCTTCTTCGACCTGACGGTCAGGGACTCGCCGATTCGCGAGTCGGGATTTACCCTGCGCACTCCAGATGCCGGCTCCGACCAGCAGCTCTTCATCGACCTGGCGGCAGCCAACGGCATCACCGACATCAACGCCCTGCGTGACGCCGTCATCGCCCTGCAGGAGGCCGGCGCCGGAAGCGCCTTCAACGCCTTCCCGACGGCGAAGAACCGCAACCGCCGGCAGGACTATGCCTACACCACCACCCTGGGGGTCGAGCACGAGTTCTTCCCGGCCTTCTCGCTCGGTGTCGACTACGTGCACACCGAGAACGAGAACATGGTCTTCGCCATCGACGCCAACCCGTTCTCGAGCTCGCTGGGCGGCCGACCGGGGATCAGCATCCTCAACGGCGAGGTGCGACCGGATTTCGGCAGCATCCGGCTGTTCGTCAACCCGGACCACGTCGGCAGCAGCTACAACGCCCTCGAGATCCATGCCAACAAGCGCTGGGGCAATACCCCGATCGGCGCCTTCAGCGGCAAGATCTCCTACACCTTCTCCGACCAGCAGGGCAACGCCGACGCCCGCACCAACTTCGGCCCCCGCTTCCAGCGGCGCACCGAGAGCGGCTTCAACTTCGACACCGGCGAGATCATCGGCGAGCCGTTCGACCTCGACCTCGACAACCCTCAGAACGTCAATCGACCCTCGCCCTGGCTGCGCAACCACAACTTCGTCGCCTCGGGCGCCTATCTGATTCCGGGCACCTCCTACCGCGACAACGGCGGCCTGATGCTGTCGGGGATCTGGCGCTGGATGAGCGGCGACCGCTTCACACCGCTGCTCTTTGACCGGCTGGATAACGGCAACCGCGCCATCGCGCCCGCCGGCACCCTCAGCGCCAACACCGCCTCGGACATCGCTCTCGACTCGTTTCCCTTCGCGGGCACCGAGAACAACGCCGAGCGGCCGTCGTTCAAGCAGCTCGACCTGAGCCTTCGCTACGCGGTGCCGTTTGCGGCCGCCTCTGGAAACACGCCGATGCGCGCCTGGTTCCTGCTCGACTGCTTCAACTGCACTTCCAGGACCAATTTCACCAGCATCGGCTCGTCGTTCGCGCCGTCGTCGTCGTTCCTGCTGCCCAACAGGGCGAACTTCGCGCGGACGTGGCAGTGGGGCCTGAAGCTCGAGTTCTAGATCGAGCGCCGGGGCGCCGCAGGGTGGCCGGCATGGTCCCCTGAGACGCCGCAGCCTATCGGCCGGGGGGGGGGGGGGGGGGGGGGGGCCCCCCCCGCGCGGGGGGTGT
>JBHHYG010000566.1:0-1846 GCA_046757445.1 Acidobacteriota bacterium | reverse complement strand
GGGCCGCGCTTGATGGAGTGCCTGCGACTGCGAGTCAAGGATATCGAGCTCACGAGGAACGAGAACCTCGTTCGCGGAGGCAAGGGCGACAAGGATCGAGTAACCGTGCTGCCCGCGACGGTCAAGGAGAAGTTGTCGAAGCACCTCGATCGCGTGCGCCGGCTTCACGAGCGGGATCTGCAAGCGGGGATCGGTCGGGTTCAGCTTCCGGATGCGCTGGCGAGGAAGTATCCCAATGCCGACCGAGAGTGGGGCTGGCAGTGGGTGTTGGTGGTGTCTGTCAAGTGGTGGAAAAGCGGTGACGTCACCTCCGACCTTCTTTGCCCTCTAGCTGCCGCGATCGCGTCCTTGGGCTCGTGATCGCGGAGAACGACGCTCACATTTGCCCTGTGAGCGACGATCTCGGAGCAGCTAGGGGTGAGCATCGTTCCTCCTTCGACCCTCGTGCTCGTCTTGGTCATGCCGCCTCGGCCGTTGCGGCGATGCGGTTGGAGCTGGGGATGTCCTTCCACCCCACCATGCGGCGCAAACGAATATGCCCGCTGCGAAGCAGACCGTACATCAGCAGCAGCACGGCCTCCTCGCCAGGCAGGCTGGCCTGCGTCTTGGTCCGCCGACGGAACTCCTCGTTGATCCGCTCGATCGCGTTCGTCGTCCGTAGCGCCTTCCACTGCGAGCTCGGGAACTTCGTGAACGTGAACAGCTCGTCGCCCGCCTCATCCAGGCTGTCCACCACCGCCGCGCACTTCAACCGCCACTTCTTGCGGAACTTCGTCCGCTGCTCCGCGACCTTCTTCGCGTCCTCCGCGTAGATCATGCGCCGGTAGTCCTCGGCCAGCTCCTCACGCATCCGCACCGGTGCCTTCGAGAGCAAGTTCCGTAGCTTGTGCGTCGTACAGCGTTGGATCTCGATCTTCTTCCACTGCTTCTCGAGCGCTGCGGCCAGGCCCGCCCCGCCGTCAATCACGGCCAAGGCCGGCACCCCGATCTGGCGCCTCACCAGACAGTTGACCACCTCGCCCCACGCCGCGCTGCTCTCGTCGCCGGCGATCCGCAGGTCGAGCACCACTCGCTCCCCGTTCAGCCGTGTCCCCAGCGTCACCAACACCGGCACTCGCACCCGCTTCTTGTCGATCCGAACCTTCGGGTACCAGCCATCCATGTACAGGTAGCGGATCTTCTCCTTCTTCAGATCTCGTTGCCGCCACTGCTCGAAGTCTTCCTTCAGCCGACCCACCAACCGCGACACCGCGTCTTTCGACAACGGTCCGCCCCGCAAAAGTGGCGCCAGCGCTCCACGGATCCGCCTCGTGTTCGTTCCGCTCAGGTACACCCCAACGATCGCCTCATCCACTCGCCGGCTCCGTCGCTCGTAGCGCTCCACCGTCCGGCTCCGCCACTCTCGGCTCCCGCCCTCGCCGTCCTTCACCCGCCCACGCGGCATCGCGAACCTCGTCGGCCCCACACTCGTCGTCAGCGTCCGCTCCCGGCACCCGTGCCGATACCCACGCCGCTGCTCTCCCACTCGCTCCGATGGCTTGGCCCCCAACGCCTCCTCGATCTCTGCTTCCACCACCTCTTCGATGATGTGGCGCACTCGATCCCGGATCTCACGCTCGATTGTCTCCCGGTCGAACCTGACGATCTCCTTGCCTCCCTCAACCTCGTTGCTATTATCGCCCACGGGCGTCCTCCTTCGGCACCCGCCGCCAAGCGGGCGCGCTGTTCTGGTTGCTAAACAGCCGGAGGATGACGCCTTTTCCCCTTTTCCACCAGTTTCACGACACTACCCGTTGTGCACCACTCGGTGACGGTGTACGGACAGCAGGAGATCGAGGTCGATCCC
>JBHHYG010000565.1:0-1848 GCA_046757445.1 Acidobacteriota bacterium | reverse complement strand
CTTTGAGAATGCGCCGGGCCCTTTCGATTTTCTCTCTTGGAGGCGTAAACGCCGCGTTGGCAAGCTTCATCTGCTCGTTATTGTTGCCCCATTGCCCTCGCATCCTAGCACGGCTGCACGGCGTGCAGCGGCTGAAAACCCTTCCGGGTCTTCGAAATCCAGAAACGGGCCGTCAATGGGCCGCAAGCCATAAGCACGGGCTGCCACGACTAATCGGCAGATGGCATAATGCCACATATCGACCCAGTGACGCTCGCGGATGCCGGCCTCATCGGGGTCAGTGAGGACGCTGTAATCTGGATGAGGACCGCCAACGGTCTTCATTTCCATTTCCATGGATGCCGCGTAGTCATTCTCGCCAAGGTGTAACGATTCGTTCCTCGGGCTCGCCGCGGCGATCTCGTCGATATTGGCCATGCCCTGGGCCGTCTCGATCATGATTTCAAAGCCCAGCGGCTTGTCCCGGCCTGTTATTACCGCGAGCAGAAAATAGTTTGATTCGAGCGTTGGGAAGATCATCGCACCGCGTAACGCACGCTCGGGTGCTGGAAGTAGGCCCGCACCTTGGCCGGCCGCCGCTGGGTGCTGCGAAGGTAGCCGCGCACATTCCTCATCAACTCAGCCGCCTGCCGGGGACGCTTGCGCCCCACGGCGTTGGTCTTGACGTCCTGGTTGAGATACTCGCCCGGGTTGAGCTCCGGGGAATACCCCGGCAGAAAGAAGAGGCGGATCTGGCGGCGATGGCGCTGAACCCACCGCTCTACCGCTTCCGCGATGTGCACAGGATGCTCGTCGACGATCAAAAAGACCTTGCGCTCAGTGTGGCGCATCAAGCGCCCCAGGAACCTGAGGAACACCTGGGTGACGAACGAGCCCCTGAAGACCATGAACGCCAGCTTCCCCCGATTGGTGATCGCCGAAATCATGTTGCAGCGGAAGCGTTTCCCCGTGCCGGGAATGACCGGGGTCTGTCCCCGGCGGCCCCAGGAGCGGCCGGCCTGGTGGTCGCTGCGCATCCCCGTCTCGTCGCCCCAGAAGATCGTGGCTTTCTCTCGACGAGCCAGCGCGCGGATGGCCGGGTATTGTTTCGTGAGCCAGCGCCGCACGGCCTGAGGGTTTTGCTCGTAGGCCCGCCGGAGGGGCTTCTGGGGAGAAAATCCCCAGCGCCGCAAATACCGCCCTACCGTCCAGACGGACAGCCGCACGCCAAACCGCCGGGTGATCAGTTCGCGGACGGCCTCGCGGGTCCAGAGGTAGAAGGGCATCTTCAATTGGTCCGGGCAGCGGTCGGTGATCAGGCGACAGATCGTGGCCGCCTGATAGGGCTTCAGACGAATCTCCGGCAGCCGCCCCCGCCTGCGCGCAGCCAGCGCCCCCCGTCCGCCTCGGCGGTAGCGACGCATCCACAGATACACCGCCTGTTTCGTCACGCCGAGCAGCCGGGCCACCTCGACCTGTGTGTGGCCCGCCAGAACCGCCGCCAGGGCCCTCCGACGCAACGCCACTTGCGCGGCCGCCGGCAGCGATCGAGCGTCCTTCCCCTGCACGTTTCCAGCCTAGCATTCTCGGAAGGGGAACTCTAACTATTTTATGCTCCTATTAGTATGAGCTGCTGTTCTTCAAAGGGAAGACCAGGATAGCGCGCGAGCGGGTATGTGACGCCTAGCCAACGGCATGCCGGGCATCAGGAGGAAGTCTTGATGCAGCAGGAGGCGCTCGAGGCAACATGGCTAGCGGAGCGCCGATCGTTCAACCTGAACCAGGCCAGCCTCTACGGCGCCCCGGGGTCCCGAGCTCAGTGGCGATGCTCCCGCTAAACCCCGCTACTGGGGATGGGCCGACGTCATG
>JBHHYG010000564.1:0-1856 GCA_046757445.1 Acidobacteriota bacterium | reverse complement strand
CCCAAGTTTGACACGACGACGCACATTTTTGCCCTCCCGCAACGCATAACTACCTGTCATTGCAGGATTGGGCCGGCTGAAAACTCGGTAAAATCCTAGTACACACTTATGCTGATTTCCCTTGACGAAACGTTGCGAGGATTGCTATACCCTAGGCATGTTCTTGCGCGAGACCAAGCGCCGCCTGTCGGATGGCTCGACGGTCTCCTACTACCAGTTCGCCGAGAACACCTGGGATCCCAAGACGCAGCGGCCCGAGACCCGCATCGTCTACAACTTCGGCCGCGTCAATGAGCATGCCCGTGAGCGGTTGCGCCGACTGGCCACGAGCATCCTGCGCCGCTGCAGCCCTGAGGAGGTGGTGGCGGCCGCACCCTCCTTTGTGTTGGAAGATGCCTGGCCCCACGGCGGGCTGTATGTCCTGGAGGCGCTCTGGGAGCGCCTGGGCCTTCGAGAGGTGATTGAGCGCTGCAGCCGCCAGGCGCGTAGCCGGGCGCCATTGGAACGAGCCCTCTTTGCCATGGTGGCCAACCGAAGCCTGGCCCCCCGGTCGAAACTGTATTGCTACGAGCAGTGGATGAGGGAAAAGGTCTACTTTCCGGCGGGCGGTGGCATTGAGCTCCACCACCTCTACCGGGCCATGGACCTGCTCGAGCAGCACCACGAGAGCATCGAGCGAGAAGTCTTCTGGAGAACCTGCGATCTGCTCACCGCCGAGGTGGACCTCATCTTTTACGACACCACGAGCCTGCACTTCGAGGTGGCGGAGGAGGACGAGGGCGAGCGGCGTGGCAGCCCGGCCGCTGGAGGCCGGCACTACCCGGCCCCTCGCCGGTTCGGCTACCCCAAGAACGGGCGGGGCGACGTGCCGCAGATTGTGGTCGGGCTGGCGGTGACGCGCGACGGCCTGCCCGTGCGCTGCTGGATCTTTCCGGGCAACACCGTGGATGTGACCACGGTGGAGCAGGTGAAGACGGACTTGCGCGGCTGGCAGCTGGGCCGGTGTGTCTTCGTGGGCGACGCCGGGATGATCAGCGCCGAAAACCTGCAGATCCTCTCCGCGGGCGGCGGCCGGTACCTCCTGGGGACGAAGCTGCAGGCTGGCGATGAGGTCACCAAGCACGTCGTCAACCGTCCCGGGCGCTACCGGGCCGTCAAGGACAACCTGCGGGTCAAGGAGGTGTGGGTGCCGGGGCGGAGGGCCGGGGAACGGCGCCGCCGCTACGCGGTCTGCTTCAATCCCCAGGAGGCCGAGCGCCAACGGCGCCACCGGGCGAGGGTACTGCGCCTGCTCGAGGTCGAGCTGGCTACCCTCGGCCGCGGCAGCAAGGAGCATCCGAAGCGGGCCTGTGAGCTCATCGCGAGCCAACGCTTCGGGCGCTACCTGCGCCAGTTGAAGAGCGGACGCGTACGCCTCGACCGGCGGGCGGTGCGCGAGGCGGCCCGCTATGACGGCAAGTTCGTCGTCACCACCAACGACGACACCCTCAGCGTCGAGGACATGGCCCTCGGCTACAAGCACCTGATGCGGGTCGAGCAGAGCTGGCGGGAACTCAAGAGTGGCATCCGGCTGCGGCCGGTGTTTCACTGGGTCGCCCACCGCATCCATGCCCACGTGCGCCTGTCGGTATTGAGCCTGCTGCTCGAGCGGGTCGCCGAGCGGGCCTGCCAGGACACCTGGCGCAACATCCGGGACCGGCTCGACCAACTGAAAGTGGCCGTTTTTCGGACCCCCCACGGGCGACTCGTCCAGTCCAGCGAGCTCAGGCCAGAGACCCTCAACATGTTGAATCAATTGAAGATCAAGCCCCCGCCCACCATCCTGGAGGCGACCTGAGCGGGGCTGCCGTGCCTAG
>JBHHYG010000563.1:0-1865 GCA_046757445.1 Acidobacteriota bacterium | reverse complement strand
TTGCCGCACTGCTTCTCAATGCCCTAAGACGAAGAACCGATTAGGGTTTTTTTATCGTATACTGACTGAGGGTCAGTCACACATCCAGATGAAATCACCGAGAAAGGAGACAGTCAGATGAGAACAGCAGAGGGAAACGAGCCTAGATTAAGCAATCAAGAGCACCGAAAGGAGGCAATCATGGACGGCATGACCACCGGGGAAGAGGCACAGTCGCGCATTTACCGGATGCGCTGGTGGACGCTCGCAATAGTATCGGTCACTGTCCTGTTAGCAACCATCGACGAAACGATTCTCAACGTGGCTATCCCGTCGCTGCAACGAGACCTGGGAGCGTCGGCCTCGTCGCTGCAGTGGATGGTCAACTCGTACATGCTGGTCTTCGGTGGCTTGCTCTTGACGATGGGCGGTGTCGGTGACCGGTTCGGACGGGCCCGGATGCTGCGTTATGGGCTCGCGGTGTTCGCCCTGTCTTCGCTTGGCGCGGCGCTGGCGCAATCTCCCGCGCAGCTGATCGGGGCCCGGGCAATTATGGGCATGGGCGGAGCGATGATGATGCCGGCGACCCTCGCCGTCATCGTGAACGTGTTCGAAGAAAAGGAGAAGCCGAAAGCGATCGCGATATGGGCGATGATGGCAGGGATCGGCGTCGCGCTTGGACCGATCCTTGGAGGGGCGCTGCTCAAGTACTTTTACTGGGGGTCGGTGTTCCTGGTGAACGTGCCGATTGCCGGGATCGCGATTGCAGCAAGCCTATTCCTCGTGCCGGATAGCCGAGACCCCAAGAGCAGGCCACTCGACATTCCAGGCGCACTTCTATCGATGGGAGCGGTCTCTGCTCTGATGCTCGCCATCATAGAGGGTCCCGAGTGGGGGGCCGCGTCCCCGCGGCTCGCGATTACGGTAGCCACGGCGGTCATCTTGGGCTTGGGCTTCGTCCTGCGAGAGAGGCAAGCCGCATACCCGTTGCTGGACTTTGCGCTGTTCCGGCTGCCGCGGTTTTCGACCGGAGCAGCCGCTATAAGTCTGGCGTTCTTCTCGATGGTCGGCTTCATTTTCGGCTTCACGCAGTACCTCCAGTTCGTTCAGGGACACACTCCGCTGGCCGCGGGAATTCGATTCCTGCCGATAGCGGGAGGCTTCATGTTCGGCGCCATAGCCAGTGAGGAGTTGGTGCGCCGCTTCGGCACCACCAGAGTCGTGGCAGCTGGACTCGTTATCATGACTGCTACGATGCCGCTCGTACTCCTCTGGGAGACGAACACTTCCTACCTGGTGATCGGGCCTGTTGTGGCCGTGTTCGCGCTGGGCGTAGGTTTGGTTTTCGCTCCGGCAGCCGAAGCGGTCATGGGCGCGGTTGGGGCAGCGAAGGCGGGAGTTGGGTCAGCCATGAACGACATGACCCAGACGCTGGCAGGCGCGTTCAGTATCGCCGTGGTCGGATCCGTGATGTATGCGATTTACGCCGCCAGGCTCGGGGACGCTGCGGCATCGCTGCCCGCCGAGGAGGCAGAGGTAGCACGAGATTCGATCGGGGCGGCAGTTCAGCTGGCGGCGTCGCTGCCGCAAGAGGATGCGCTCGCCCTAACCGCCGCTGCGAACTCGGCATTCACGGATGCGCTGGGTCTGGCGGTGCTGATTGGCGCCGGGTTCTCGCTCGTCGGGGTGCTGATCGTTGCTAGGTTCATGCCGGCGCGCGACACTAATGTGAGTGAGGATGACGAATCGCAGTCTGCGAGAGAGCTAGAGCTGGAAGGACCGCTCGCACCCGGTGAAGCTGCCACCCAACTGATTCTGGCTGACACACCGTCGTTGCCACGCGCTCCCAGCCGAGATAGCGACGGCGTGCAATATATCTCGGCATG
>JBHHYG010000562.1:0-1874 GCA_046757445.1 Acidobacteriota bacterium | reverse complement strand
ATGCAGATAGCCAAGCAGCCCGGACGGCGCAGCTGTGCGGGGCTTAAGGTCTTGGTACGTCGCCATCTCGATGGCACCCACAGCCTGTGGCTCGGGCCCCTGCGCATTGGTCTATACGACAAGCACGGTCGTCCCGTGCCGGCTACGAGCAGGGCGAGGGCGGCCTAAATGACAACCGTTGCTTCTCAAGGAGCCTTGTTGCGGAAAATCGGCGCCCGTATTCGCCTCAGGAGCGACGATCTCGAGATGGGCCAGGGCCCAGGTAGCCCCGGATCGGGCAATTCACCGAAGCTTCGACAAGGGGAAAAGTGGTCAGATCACTTGTCAAAACCAAGCGGTCAATTCATTTGTCAGCAACAGGCAGTAAGTTGAGGCGGGGGTGGTGTCTGTCAAGTGGTAGAAAAGCACAACGCCATCTTCCGAAGCATGATTCTTCGTTGATTCCTCCCTCGCTCTCCTACGCCGCCGCGTCCGCCCTGCTCGACTCACGCGGTTGCATGTCCTGGTACCCACCGAGCTTGTGAAGCTTGATCCGGCCGCTGCAGAGAAGACCGAAGAGCAACAAAAGCACCGCGTCCTCGCTCGGCAGACTCGCCTGCGTCTTCGTGCGCCGACGAAACTCCTCGTTGATTCGCTCCAGCGCGTTCGTCGTGCGCAGCGCCCGCCACTGCGAGCGGGGGTACCTGAGGAAGGTGAACAGCTCCTCGCCGGCCTCCTCGAGACTTGCCACCACCGCCGGGCAACGCAGCCGCCACTTCCTCGTGAATTTCGCCCGCTCCCGCATCACCGCCTCGCGGTCGTCGGCGTAGATCATCCGCCGGTAGTCCTCGGTCAGCTCTTCGCGCATCGCCGCCGGCGCCTTCGCCTTGAGATTCCTCAGCTTGTGCGCCGTACAACGCTGGACGTCGATCTTAGGCCATTGCTCGCGCAAGGCCCGGCAAAGTCCTGGGTTCCCGTCGATCACCGCCAGCTCGGGCCGGCCGATCCGGCGCCGCACCAGCGCCGTCACCACATCCCTCCACGAGGCGGCCGTCTCCTGACCGGCCAGCCGCAGGTCGACGACGATCCGCTCCCCGTCGCCACGCACGGCCAGCGTCACCAGGACCGGTACCACCACCCGTTGCCGGCCCAGCCGCAGCTTGGGGTACCACCCGTCCATGTACAGATAGCGGATGTCGTCGTCGGCCAGGTCGCGCCCGCGCCAGCTTTGGAATTGTTCCTTCAGCCGCGCCACCAGGCGCGAGACCGCATCCTTCGACAGTGGCGCCTCACGCAGCAGCGGCGCCAGCGCCCCCTTCACCCGCCGCGTGTTCGCGCCGCTGAGGTAGACCCCAAGGATGGCTTCGTCGACGCGCCGCGTCCGTCGTTGGTACCGCCCGATCACCTGGCTTCGCCACTCCCGGGTTCGCCCGCCGGCGGCCTGGATGCGAGCGCGCGGCATCTCGATCCTGGTCCGCCCCAGGCTCGTGGTCAGCTGCCGCGGCCGCTTGCCGTGGCGGTAGCCACGGCGCTGCCGGCCCACCCGCACCGAGCGGCCCGCACCCAGCGCCGCCTCGAGCTCCTCTTCCACGATCATCTCGATCGTCTCGCGCACTCGCTCGCGCATCACCTGTTCGATCGTGTCCTGGCCAAACTCGATCGCCTCTTCTCTCTTCGCCCCGTCCCTGCTACTTCTTTCCATGGCGTCATCCTCCGGTACCCGCTTGCCTGCGGGTGGTTGTTCGTTTCCGTAGAAACTCTCCGGATGATGACGCCTTCTCTCTACTTTTCCACCACCTTCGCTACACTACCGCTCTTAGCTCTTCCTTGTCGAAGGTGCCATCGGCAATCCGTTTCTGCGTATTGACATAAAGCTCGTTCAACAGTTCAGGCAC
>JBHHYG010000561.1:0-1883 GCA_046757445.1 Acidobacteriota bacterium | reverse complement strand
GAAAAAGGCCAGAAAGCATTCGCAATTCTCGTCGAGATTTGTTATAACACGTCGCAATGGATCCGACGCTGGAACTTCCCCCTGACATCGACTCGCTGAAGGCACTCGTTGTCACCCACCTGGAAACGATTGAGCATCAGTCCGAAACGATCGCGCGGCTCGAGCACAACAACCAGATCCTGAGGAAGCTGGTCTTCGGCAAGAAGAGCGAGAAGCGGCCACCGGTTGGCCAGGCCGCCCTGCAGGAGTCGCTATTCTTCCAGGAGCTCGCCGCGGAGGCCTCCCGTCTTGCCCAACAGCGCGGTGTGGCAGCCACGGTCGAGGTGGCGGCCCACACGC
This sequence comes from Acidobacteriota bacterium, assembly GCA_046757445.1. Taxonomy (GTDB): domain Bacteria; phylum Acidobacteriota; class UBA890; order UBA890; family UBA890; genus JBHHYG01. Next base: position 1,544 of record JBHHYG010000561.1, on the reverse strand, counting down.
GCGTCAAGAAGGGCCGGCGCAGCACGTTTCCTGAGCACCTGCCGGTGGTGCGGACGGTGAGCGAGCTGAAGCCAGACGAGCGGATCTGCGCGTGCGGTGGAGAGCTGAAGGAGTTCGGCGAGGAAGTGTCGCGGGAGCTCGAGCGGCTGGAGACCACGGTGGTGCACGAGATGGCCCGCAAGAAGTACGCCTGCTCAAGCTGCAAGGAAGGTGTGGTGACGGCCCCCTGGCGTGGCAAGGTCATCGACAAGGGATTGCTGGGCCCGGGGTTTCTGTCGCACGTCATCGTCGAGCGCTTCGGCAATCATATGCCGTACTTCCGGCTCGAGGGGAAGTACCGCGACGAAGGCCTCGAGCTGTCGCGCTCGGTGCTGTGTGTGTCGATGGCGCGGTGTGCGGAGCTTCTCGAGCCGATTGCCGAGCAGCTCCGTGAAGAGATCCTCGCCTCGCCGGTGGTCAACACCGACGACACGCCGGTGACGCTGGCGCAGTCGTCGAAAGGAGGCTCGCGGCAGGCCCGGGTGTGGGCGTATCTGAACCAGCAGGGCCGGCACTGGTACGACTTCACCGAGAACCGCAGGCGCGATGGACCGGCGCGGGTGTTTGGGGACTTCACCGGCTACATCCAGGCGGACGCCTACAGCGGTTACGACCGGCTCTTCCTGCCGGGCGGGGCGACGGAGGTGGGCTGCTGGTTCCATGCGCGCCGAGGGTTCATCAAGGCCGAGACGACCGATCCGGTGCTGGCCAAGGAAGCCATCGATCGGATCCGGGAGCTGTTCAGGATCGAGCAAGCGGCGGCGCATCTCTCAGACGAAGACCGCGCCCGGTTCCGCCAGGAAAAAGCCGGCCCGCTGCTCGAGGAGTTGCGGGCCTGGCTGGATGTGACCCAAACAACGGTCCTGCCCAAGAGCCCCATGGGTCAGGCGATCACCTACATTAAGAACCAATGGGTGGCGCTCACACAGTACCTGAAGGATGGCCGGCTGGAGATGACGAACAACGCCGCCGAGCGCGCAGTGAAACCCTTCGCCATCGGGCGAAAGAATTGGCTGTTCTTCCAGCGGGAAGGCGGAGGCAAGACGGCCTCGATCCTGATGAGCCTCCTGATGACGGCCAAGGCCGCCGGCATCCCTCCGGGCGACTACTTCAAGGATGTGCTGCTGCGGATCTCAGAGCCCGGCACCGATGTGAAGAGCCTGACGCCGCATGGCTGGAAGGAGCGGTTCGAGCCCGAGGTCACCGCCCGCCGCCACGAAATCCTCAAGAAACTCGTCGGCGCGGCGTAGGGCCACGCGACCCCGCAGCGCCAAACCCCGGGACGGGGTTCGCAGAACGGTTACGATAGTCCCCCACGCGCAGCGGGCAGAACAGCTGTTCGACGAGCCGGACCCATAGGCGGGTCAGCACCGCGAGGTTGACCGCCGGGGTGTGAAACAGGTGCAGCAGCCGGCGATAGGCGTCGGGGTTGAATCCCAGCGTTCGGACAAAGCTGGTGACGCCGGCCAGGTAACCAAGCGTCGCATGGCTCTCCAGCATCGGGT
>JBHHYG010000560.1:0-1884 GCA_046757445.1 Acidobacteriota bacterium | reverse complement strand
TACCTCCCGAAGGGACAGCGACCCGCCTGGCGCCCGAAGCTCCGGCAGCCCTACGAGCGCCCGAGCTAAGCCGCAGCGCAGGCAGCCCTTGTGCACTGTCGCCAGGAGCTCCGGGTGCTCAATGAGTCCGCCGTGAAGAGCCTCGACGAGGGGCTCGAAAAAACCCTCAACCCGCACCGCCTGGGCGTGTTTGGGGCCCTCGGGGAGAGCCTGAAGACCACCAACTGCCTGGAATCCATCAGCGCCCTCGTGGCGCAGCGGAGCGACAAGATCACGCGCTGGCGCACCTCGGGCCAGAAGCACTGCTGGCTCGCGGCAGCCCTACTGGACATCAAGCCGGTCCTTCGTCGGATCAAGCGATACCGTGCGCTCCTGCTCCTGCGGGCCGCGCTGTAAACGGAGATCCGGGAGAAGGCGACCGCGACAGGAGATGAGGCTGCCTAGTGTCATGACGGACGCCGCTTCCCAATTTCAACGACGGATCGGATTGATTCCATAGCGGCGATCTATCACTGCGCCACCCGGCTCCCGTTCCCTGCACGGACATTTTGGGAAAAGGGCCACATTCTTTTTGGGGACCTTTTTGGGAACCGGCATCGTCGCGATGAGCGCAGAGCACCTCTCGTCGGCCGCGATGCCCAGATATGTGTTGCTCGCTCTGTAAACGCTCTGATGGAGTAATTTACCCCCCTGGTGGGTTATAGGTACAGAGCCCTGAACTCCAGGGTGTTTAAGCAGCCTGTGAAAGAGGACGGGGAATCACCATGACGCCTTACGGTTTTCGGGGAATGCCCCTGGCTATCATCGGGATGGCCTGCCGCCTGCCAGGGGCGGATAACCTCGAACAGTATTGGCGGCTGCTGCGCGATGGCTTGAGCGCCGTGGCCGAATTCCCCCCGCATCGGCTTGACGTGGAACTCTATTACCATCCGGACAAAGGCGTTCTGGGCAAGTCCTACACAAAACTTGGTGGGTTGGTCCCGGAACGCCCCTTCGACCGCAATTTCTGTCCCATCTCCGATGATTTGATTGCCTCGGCCGACCTCTCACATCTTTCGATGCTCGAGATTGCCGCTGCCGCTTGCCGTCACGCCGGGTTGGACCCCCTCGCCCTCCCGCTGCGAAACACAGGTGTGTTCATCGGCCATGCCCACGGCAATCTACTCCGTGGTGAGATGAACTACTCCACGTATATTGAGGAAGTCGCTCAGTTCCTTCATCGTATTGAGGCATTCGTGCAGTTGTCCACCGATCTTCGGGACGCGATCATCCGCGACGTAGTCGACCGGGTCCGCCGTGAAAAGCCACATCGTGTAGCTGGTGGGAAACCCGACGTGGCCCCTAACGCCGTCGCCGGTCTCATTTCTGAAGCCTTTGGACTAACTGGCCCTTACATGGCCATCGACGCAGCCTGCGCGTCTTCCCTGTATGCCCTAGCAGTAGCAGCGCAGGCGCTCCACCATGGGCAGATCGACATGGCCATCGTCGGGGGGGCTTCTCACAGTACCTGGCAAAAGCTTGTATTATTTTCGCAGGCGCAAGCACTCAGCGCCACCGGGTCGTACCCGTTCGACGCACGAGCAGACGGTTTTATCTACGCCGACGGCTACGCTGCGGTGCTCGTCAAAACGTTATCCCGAGCGCTCGCCGATGGCGACGAAATCTACGGTGTCATCCGAGGTATCGGTGTTTCCTGCGATGGGCGTGGCAAGAGCCTCTGGGCGCCACGCAAAGAAGGACAGATCGAGGCCATTCGGCTCACCTATGCCGATGGTTTGGATCCGGCCCGATTGCAATATATTGAGGCTCATAGTGCCTCCACCCGGCTCGGCGATGCTATCGAGGCGCACGCCCTGGCTACCGCCCTGGGAGAGTGTTTTCCCC
>JBHHYG010000559.1:0-1892 GCA_046757445.1 Acidobacteriota bacterium | reverse complement strand
CCGTACGTGGAGCGAAGATCCCGAATCTCGGTATCTAGAAGTCGATTGTGACCCTTGCCGAGGTGGCGGAATTGGCAGACGCGCCGGACTCAAAATCCGGTGTCCTTACGGACGTGAGGGTTCGAGTCCCTCCCTCGGTACTAGTTAGTTCCTGTCCAGGAACGCGTAACTATCGAAGAATAAAGGGAATTTAGCGCGATCAGGGCTGGCATTTCCAGGCTTGGTCGGTTAGAGTCATTGTGCCTAAACAACTGATTCTAAACGACTTAACCAGAAAAGAGGCCAGCCCGGATGCGCAAAACTCACCATCATCAGCCCCGTCTGATCGAGCCCTGGCTGGAGTTGGATCATGCCAAAGAGCTGCAAGCGATCTCGGGAATCCTGGACAAGCATCCAGAGATCAACGAGCTGATCCTACACGATCTGCAGCGAGCTGCTGGGAGCCGCGAGCCAACCGGGGCCCACGGGTTGAGCGCCGAGCAGGTAATGCGGGCGCTGATCGTCAAGCAGCTCAATGGCTTCTCGTATCGGGAGCTGGCGTTTCACCTGGCGGACTCCCGCAGCTACCAGACGTTCTGTCGGATCGGTATCGGACAGGCGCCGCCTTGCAAGTCAACGCTGCAGGCCACCATCAAGGCACTGAGTGCCGAGACGCTCGAGCAGATGAACCGAATCCTGGTGCGGGCAGCTGTTGGTGCGGGCGTCGAGTCCGGCCGCACGGTCAGGGTCGACTGCACGGTGGTGGAGGCCAACATCCGCCATCCGATCGACTCCGGACTGCTGTGGGATAGCGTGCGGGTTGTGGTGCGGCTGATGAAGCAGGCCCGAGAGGTGCTGGGCTCTGAGGTGATCGTCTTTTCTGACCGCACCCGGCGGGCGAAGCGGCGTCGCTATGCGATCAACAACGCTCGCCGACAGAGTCAACGCAAACCGGCCTACCGGGATCTGCTCAAGGCTGCGAACGAGACCTACGCGTTTGCCATCCAGGTGCGGCAGGTGCTGGCGCAACCCCATGACGTCGATCCCGTGCACGCCGGTATGCTGGATGCGGTGGCCGGGAAGCTGGACTACTACCTGCCGCTGATGGAGCGCGTCATCGACCAGACGCGCCGCAGGGTGCTGGAATCCGAGAAGGTGCCCGCCGCCGACAAGGTCGTTTCGATCTTCGAGAACCACACCGACATCATCTCCAAAGGCGGTCGCGACACCTTCTACGGCCACAAGATCTGCCTGACGACGGGTCGCTCCTCGATGGTGCTGGACTGTGTCGTGCTCGACGGCAACCCTGCCGACTCGACGCTGACCGTCGAGATGGTCGAGCGGCAGAAAAAGCTGTACGACCGGGCTCCCAAACAAGCTGCCTTCGACGGTGCGTTCGGTAGCGCCGCCAACCTCGCGTCCCTCAAGGACATCGACGGCGTCCAGGACGTCGTTTTCTGCAAGGGCAAAGGGCTGGCCATCTCCGACATGGCCAAGAGCTCCTGGGTGTACCGGCGCCTGAGGAACTTCCGTGCCGGCATCGAGGGGGTCATCTCGTTCCTCAAGCGAGTGTTCGGCCTGGACCGTTGCACCTGGCGGTCACGACCGTCGTTCCACTCCTACGTGTGGAGCTCGATCGTCACCTGCAATCTCTTGGTCATGGCGCGACACCAGTTGGCGTAGCCAACGTCGATCACCGACGCTCCGGAGTCTTGCGCCCTCGCTCTGCCCTCCGGCGTCTACCAACACCGCTCGCCCTCACAACCACCGTGCCTGGCGCCCAGGACCTCGACATCACCGCCCGCCCCGTTGCAACATCACCATTACGCGGCGCGCAATCGTGCCGTTTCTGGACAAGAACTAGACTAGCGCGTGAAATGAGCTTTTTCGATCACGAGGTTCGTGCCTGAAGG
>JBHHYG010000558.1:0-1894 GCA_046757445.1 Acidobacteriota bacterium | reverse complement strand
GGATGCGGGATGCCAGAAGACGTCTGCGGCAGCGCTTTCATGCCAGGCACCTCGACAAAGAAAGGTAAACCGGGCCGGACCACGATGGGCTGGAGCAGTCCCTGTTCGCGAATGCTCTCGGCCAGCTCGTTCAGGGCCTCGGCGTCGAACGTCTTGCGGGGCTGGCGAGGATTGGGCCGGATGCGGGCGATGTCGATGAGCCTGGCTTCCTTGTAGGCCCGGACGCCGGTATCTTCGGTGACGGCACCCAGTTGCTTCCAAATTTGCATTTCTGCGACGTTGGGTCTCTTAGCCACGGGCGAGCAGCTCCTTTGCGAGATTGCGGTAGTCTTCGGCCGCCTCGGAGTGGGTAGCATAGACGGTTATGGGGCTGCCGGCAGCCGGCGCTTCGGCCAGCTTGATCCGGCGTCGAATGACGGTCTGGAAGACCTGGTCATCGAAGGTCGTGCGCATGTTCTCGGCCACCTCCTGACTTAGTCGGGTGCGGGCGTCGTACATGGTGAGCAGGAAGCCTTCGATCTCCAGGTTTTCGTTCAACTCCTCGCGCACCAGCTCGATGGTGTCCAGCAGATGTTTCAGTCCATAGAGAGATAGAAGCTCGCATTGGATGGGAACGATCACCGAGTTGGCGGCGGCCAGGGCATTGATGGTCAGGAGCCCCAGGTTGGGACCACAGTCCAGGAGGATGAAGTCGTAGTTGTCTCGCACGGGATCGAGCTTCTTTTTGAGCATCCGCTCCCGACCGACGCGGCCGCCAAATTCCAGGTCGGCAACGGCCAGGTTGATATGGCTGGGGGCGACGGTCAGGCCGGCGATCTGGCTGTTGACAATGATCTCGCTCAAGGATAAGTCGGCATTGGCGAGAATGTCGTAGACAGACCGCTTCAACTCAGTGGGATCGATGCCCAAGCTTGACGTCAGAGCGGCCTGGGGATCGGTGTCTACAAGAAGTACGGTCTTCCCCATCTCGATCAGGCTGGCGCCCAGGTTGACGCAGGTGACAGTCTTGCCGGCGCCGCCTTTGTGTTGCGAGACGGCAATGATTTTACCCATTGCGCGATGCGCTCCCCGTCGGTACGATGTCCAGGATCAGAACAATCATCTCATCGTTCTCGATGGCGTAGGATATGTGCCAATCCTCTACTTGAATGCAGTACAGGTTGTCGTGGCCGGCCAGTTTGTTACGAGCCTGTGGCCGGAGATTCTGAGCGAGATCCAGAATTGCTTTGTCGATGCGCTGGAGCAGGTCCTGGGGCAGACGGCGCAGCACCATTTCGGGCTGTCGCTCGATCAGGACCGTCCAGCCGGTTCGACTAGGCTCACCACAGGGACTTTCTTCACCCATTCAGTAGCCCTTCGGCTACCAGTTCCCTGCGAACTTTCGCGTATGGCCGCGCACCGGTCGAGTTGCGTTGCCATTGCTCGTAGACCTGCCTGGCGCGGCGGGCAACTCGCAGCTCATCGAGCTCCTTCTGCAAGGCCAGGAAGTCATCGAAGGGGATGATGGCCGCGATAGGCTCACCGTATCTTTCGATCACGATATCCCCGTCGCCGGCGTAAGCCGTGTCGAGCAGGCTGCGCCACCTTTTCCGTGCCTCTCGGCTGTTTACTGTGGTTACAGGCATAGTTTTGTTAGCACCTCCGAGTGTATTGTGTACACACTGTGTACATTTTACACTATGATACCGATTTTGTCAAACCGGATGGTGGAAGGGGGAAGGGAGAATGGAGGGGGGAAATTGGAGAATGGAGGATGGAGAGGGGGTTTTGGGCAGGGGTGCGAGGGAGCACGGGGGCAGAGGTGCCGGGGTGCTGGGGAGATGAGGAGCGGTGCGCGGGGATCTGGACTACCGCAACCGGACGGCGCGGGTGATCGGCAAGGGAGACCGGGAGC
>JBHHYG010000557.1:0-1907 GCA_046757445.1 Acidobacteriota bacterium | reverse complement strand
CCCGAAAACGCCCCGCTCATCCCAAACTTCTCCCGCGTTGAGATATCCGGGCTAGGGTTTCTCGGCGAGGGCGGCGTTGAGGCTTCCCGAGCGGTAACCCTCGAGGTCGAGGCTGACGAACTGGTAGCCCAGCTCCTTGAACACCGACACGAAGCGTGCCGCCATGCGCGGCTCGAGGGCGCGCGGCAGCTCGTCGGGGGCCACCTCGATGCGCACCAACAGTCCATGGTGGCGAACGCGGAACTGCCTGAAGCCGAGGGCCCGAAGAGCGTCCTCACCCACTTCAATGCGCCCCAAGATCTCCGGTGTCACCCGAATGCCGTACGCTACCCGGGAGGCCAGGCAGGCCGAGGCCGGCTTGTCCCAGGTCGGCAATCCTGCCCGGCGCGAAAGCTCCCGTACCTCATCTTTGCCGAGACCGGCCTCGAGCAGAGGACTGCGGACTCCTAGCTGGAATGCCGCCGCCATACCCGGCCGATGATCACCACGATCATCGGCGTTGGTGCCGTCGAAGACCACCGCCAGACCCTGCTGTCGTGCCAACTTCAGAAGTTTGCCGTATAGTTCGCTCTTGCAGTAGAAGCAGCGGTTGGCGGCGTTCCTTTGGTAGCCGGGGTCCTCGACCTCGGAGGTGCCGATCACACGATGGCGTAACCCCAGGGCGCGGGCGAAGTTCCGCGCCTCTTGCAGCTGCAATCGCGGAACAGCGGGACTGTCGGCGGTGATCGCCAGGGCCCGCTCACCGAGAGCCTGGTGGGCAAGGCCGGCGACCAGGGCACTGTCGACACCGCCGGAAAAAGCCACCAGCGCCGAACCTGCGGCGCTGATACGCTCCACTAGGTCGGTATACTTGGCTCGCAGCGGCTGCGCCAGCTTACGGCCATGTAACGGCTTGATCATCTTCGATCAGCAAGAGGTGTCGATGCAGGAGAGGTTTGAAATCGATTCGATCCACAGTAGCAGCCCTGTCGATGGCAGGGCAATAGACCGGCGCCGCTGCGGGCGGCTCTGCCCACGAGGCCGCCCGTGGGCACTGTGCGCCGGCCTGTTGATCACGGTCATCTCGTCCGGGTGTGGCGGCCACCACGCCGAAGTCAACGATCCTCTCGCCTCGATTCCCATCGATGTCAAGCTCGAGGACATGCTGCCGACGCCAATCATCGAGACCTGGCGCAACCCCGCCGCCGAGCAGGATGGTTCCTCTCGCCTGCCCAGCGTCCGCCCGGCGGTAGGGGCCACCCACGTCTTCCTCGGCTACGAAGACCAGCTCGAGGCCCTCAGGGCAAGAGACGGAAGCTTGGCCTGGCGCTTCGAGGCCGGGTCACCACTGACCGTGGCGCCCGTCCCTGCTGGCGAGACGGTGGTGGTGGGTACGCGAGATGCCATCCTGTGGGTTTCGGCAGGCAAAGGCGAGGTAACGGCGCGACTGCCCGTCGCAGCTCCGCCGGTGGCCATGATGTCGACGGCCACGGGACAGCTTCTGTATGCCGACACAACCCACCTCCAGAGCGGCGATTTCTCAGGCCAACGCTGGCAATTGCAACTGCCGCAGGTCACCGCCATTGCCGCTACGGCAGACGGCACCGTCGCCTATGCCAGCACCGCCATCGGCGCTCTGGTGGCGGTTGATGTGGGTACCGGCGCGGAGCTCTGGCGCTACGTCACCGAGGAAGACGCCCGGATGACGAAAGCCGCCGTCGGACGGCGCCTGGTCTACGTAGCGGGGACCGACAACAAGCTCGTGGCGCTGGCAGCGGACAACGGCAGGCTCAAGTGGACCCGCGACCTGGCGATCGATGTCGTCAGCTCTCCCGTCCTGGTCGAGCCTTTGGTCTGGGTGGCAGGTTTCGACGCCATACTGCACGGCATCAATTCCGGCAACGGTACCGAAACTTTTACTCTGGGGC
>JBHHYG010000556.1:0-1912 GCA_046757445.1 Acidobacteriota bacterium | reverse complement strand
CAGGAAGACTCGCCCACTCGCCTCAGTCCGAAAGACGGGTTTGCTGAGCGCTTACAGATCTCCGAGCTCCACTACCGGCCGCGGCTCGTCACGGACTTCTTCCTCGGAGAGGACCGCCGGGCGGTGCTCCATCAGCTGCGCGCGCTGCACGCCCTGCACGAGGCCGAGCTGCAGCTCAGCATCGTCGTCTCCCACGACGTCGACCAGCGCAAGCGGCTGATCCGGGACGGCGCGATCGGCGAGGGCTTCGAGGGCTGAACGGCGTGCCCGTCGTAACGGGCCCTGCACGTTGCGGCGGGCCCTGCGGCTGGCGGCCCGCTACATGTTGATGGCGGTCTGGAACGCGGACCTCGCCTCGATGCGTCCGATGTAGCCCTTCAGGTTGGCGAGGTCGTCGGACACCTGGCCCAGACGGTTGGCCATGAAGAGCGAGTGCCCGAGCATGATGTCGGCGGCCGAGAACTTGCCGACGAGGTACTCGCGCCCGGCGAGCGCTGCGTCCACGGGGGCGACGGCCTTGCTGAGGAGTCGCTGCGCCTGGCCCAGGGTCTCGGGGTTCCGGCGGTCCGGGGGCAGCAGCACCGAGTGCACCATGATCGTGTTGATGGGCGGCATCACCATGCCCTCGCAGTAATGGAACCACTGCAGGTACTCGGGAAACTCGGGCGCATCGACGGCCGGCTTCAGGCCGCCGTCTCCGTAGCGGGCCATCACGTACTCGACGATGGCGCCGGACTCGTAGATCGAGACGTCGCCGTCATCGAGCACCGGAATGCGCCCCAGCGGATGGCGCTTGCGGTGCTCTTCCGACTTCAGGTCCTTGGGGTGGAAGGCCATCTTGTTGAGCTCGTACTCGAGGCCGAGCTCTTCGAGGAGCCAGACGATGCGCCCGGCCCGGGAGTTGGGGGCGAAGTGAAGCTTGAGCATTCGATTCTCCGTGTCTCAGACGCGTCGGACCAGCCCGGCCCGTGCGGCTACGCGCGGTGCTGTTGGGCGGTGCTCCGTGCACCGACCGCAGGATCGACTGCTGTCGCCGACTTGCGAACCGACAGCAGGAAGAGGAGCGAGGTCACCGGCAGCAGGACATACACACCGATCTGACCGGGCGGGACGACGGGCAGCGGCTTCAGCGAGATCAACACGACGCCGAGGATCTGGCTGCAGACGATGAACGCGTAGGTGATCGGGATCAGCGAGCGATACCGGAAGACCACGAGCCAGACGATCACCGCCTCCATCAGATGCCCGATCCCGTAGACCCCGAAGCCGTTGATGATCGTCTGCACGGCGCCTGCCGGGTAGGTCTCGAGCGGAATGCCCGCGATGATCCCCGAGCCCCCGTCCGGCGCAAAGTAGTGGACGCTGCCTCGGAAGCTGAACATGCAGCCGAGCAGCACGAGCGCGTACAGGGAGAGCTCGCTGCCAGCGTACTCGTTGCGCTTGTCGGGCAAACCCGTCGACCAGTCGAACATGCCAGGGCCCTCCCGCCGGGCATCCGGCGATGCGAGTAGCGGCAGATAGACTGCCAATAGCAGGCCCCGGATGTCAACGCCCGCAGATCGGGCATCGGCGGCACGCTGTCGAGCGCGATACTTGCTCGGGACGCCCGGCCCGAGATAGCCTTCGAGTACGCGGATCCACGACGCGGAGAGGTGGCCGAGCGCTTGAAGGCACCGGTCTTGAAAATCGGCAGGGATTCCCGTCCCTCGTGGGTTCGAATCCCGCCCTCTCCGCCAGCTCCACCCAAGGCAGCCAACCACGGAGCCGCCGCTCTCGAAGTTCAACAGCGAACGGGGCATCGCCACCGCGGTAGGCCTACATGTCAGGCGCGCAACCTCGCCACCTCTTCGTCGATTTCGCCTTTTCTACTCGGATTCAAGCTGAACGGCCCTTTGCGCTTGCTACCCTTGCC
>JBHHYG010000555.1:0-1920 GCA_046757445.1 Acidobacteriota bacterium | reverse complement strand
AGGAGGGCCGGGTCAGGCTGATCATCCTTCCAGTGCGCGGCCGCGGCTACGGCTCCATGCTGTATGGCTACATCGGCCTGGCGGAAGACGCGAACACCGTGCTGGGGCTGACCTTCTACGAGCACGGCGAAACGCCCGGCCTGGGCTCGCTCATCGATTCGCCGGCCTGGAAGATGCAGTGGCGCGGCAAGAAGGTCCGGGACGTCGGGGGGGATATCAGGCTCGGGGTCGGCGAGGGCCGCATCCAGCCCGACTCGCCGGAGGCACCCTATCAGGTGGACGGCCTGACCGGCGCCACCTGGACCGGCCGTGGCGTCACGAACCTGCTGCACTACTGGCTCGGGGAGCACGGCTTCGGGCCCTATCTGCGCAGGATCGCGAAGGAGGGAGGCTAGGATCAATACTGTTCACTTAGAATTCTGACGGCCTCGGCTGGGTTGACCGAAGGGAGCGGAGCGCAGCCTCGTCGGCGGATCGGGAAGTTGCTCATCTTGCGTTTGACGCCACGTGGGTTTCGTCGATTGCGGCTGGAGACGACCCGCTCTTGAAGGATCTCGTCGAGGACGGCATCACGAAATTCCTGGCTCATCTGAGGGGGGAATAGCGATAGCAGCGGGCAGTTTTCGGCGCACGACGCGCACCGCGTGGAGGAAGGAGAGCCGGTCCGGATCCTCATCGGCTTTCAGCGCGGCTTCGTGGATCAGGCTTCGGATGGCGAAGTGCGCCATCATGAGGCCGTAGAACTCCTGGCGGACCAAGTCCGGGGTCTTGCTGCGCAAGACGATCTTGGCGCCACGCAGATGGGTTTTCAGTTCGTCCAGAGCGGTCTCGATTTCCCAGCGCTCATGATAGAGGGCGGCCAGTTCGTGAGCGGGGGCTGTTTCATGATCGAGGATCGTGGTGACCAGCCGATAGATCGGCTCGGCATCGTCAACACCCTCCAAGCGGTAGTCGATGACGCGCACTGTGACGCCGTTCGTCTTGTGCCGCCGGTCTCGTTCCGATGCATAGATGCGGCTCAGGTAAGAGCCGTCGGGCAATCGCTGGTCGCTGGCCAGACGCAGGTTCTTCTTGATGCGCCAGAGAAGATCGGCCCCGCTGGCCTGCGCCTGGGTCCATAACGCGAAGCCGAAGAACTGCCGATCCGCCAGGCACAGCATGCCCTTCTCCAGGCCGCCGAGAGCGCTCTTGGCGAGCGTGATCTCACCCGTCGCGTAGCCGGCCATCTGGCTACCAAACAAAACATGCGTGCCATTCTCGACCAGCGAGACGAAGCGAATCTGCGGATAAGCGCTGCCGCCCCGGCTGGCCCCAGGCCGCCCGAAGGCCTCGTCGTTCGACGCCTCGTCGGCAACATCCAGGGTGCTGCCGTCCAGGCTCACCAGACGCCACCTCCCGTACCGCGCCCCTTTGCTGGCCGGCTCGGCGATCGGCCTCACCACCTCGTCATGGAGCTGACGCAGCGGCTCCCAGCCGAGCCGCGTGCGAGCTTGCGAGATACCCGATCTGCCGGCCACCTTGAGCGGGCTCGAGGGATCGAGAAGCCACTGCACCCCCTCCAGCAAGCAGCGCAGAACCTCCCGATAGGACGACTGCATGTAGAGCGCCAGCGCGATCACGTAATACACCACCACATGCGCCGGAAGATCGCGTTGGCGGAGGCTTGCTTTGCCTGTCGCGCGCAGAACAGCGCGCACCTTGCTCGGCGGAAACGACTTGGTGATCACACCCAGACTGATGTAGTCGGTGATCCGAGACCCCGAGGGAAGCGTCGCAACCGTGCGTGCCATCAATCATGCCTCCTGCTCCGCTCTCAAGAGCAGGATAGCATAACAAATCCCTAAAGTGAACAGTATTGTACCTAGCCCCAATTATTCATGACGGCTACCGGGTTTGAACGAGGCGAGCGGTATTGGCCGG
>JBHHYG010000554.1:0-1950 GCA_046757445.1 Acidobacteriota bacterium | reverse complement strand
GTCGCCCGTATGTATAGCCACACGCCGGTCACGCTCGAGATTAAGGACAGCTTGCTCGAGCGGCTGTCCCAAGGCCCGAGCAAGCTGCCTCGCGAGGCGCTCGAGGCGGTGCCCTTCGCTCCCGTCGTGCCGGCGATCGAGGATGTCGTGCTCGATGATCGAGGCCGACTATGGGTCGATGCCTACGTGCCGGGTGAGCCCACGCGGCTGGATATCTTCGATGAGGAGGGTCGCTTCTTGGGCCCGCTGTACCTTCCCGCGCCGCTGCGGCTGGAAGACGTGCGCGGCGATCTCGCTTGTGGAGTGCTGAGCGAGGTGAGCGGCCAGGCCGCTGTCACGTGTTACAGGGTGGCGGATGGTGAGGCGAGGACGCGGCCGACTAGTGCACCGCATCGGAAGTTCGTTTACGTATTCGGAGATCGCTTGTTCTCATGCGGCCACTCGCTCGGCTTTACGTTTGCTGGCGCATTTTGTCAGCAGCCGCTGGAGGTCCTGCCGTGTGAATCTCCACTCGAACGGTCGGGCGATCTGCTCGTAGTGGATCTGAAAACCCCGGATCCGTTGACTGATCGCTTCTCGCGAGTGGAAGTCGTCGGGCACGAGCGCTTTGCGCTTCAGGACGGAGAAATAGATCTCGATCTGATTGAGCCAGCTGGCATGAATCGGCAGATGCACGAGGATGAGATTGGGCCAGCGAGCCTTGAGACGCCGGCAGGCTTTTTCGCCGCGGTGGACCGTTCCGTTATCGACGATCCAGAAGACGCGGCGAGCCGAACAGTAGGGCTCTTGCGCCATCACGTGGTCCACGAAGGCGTCGAAGCTCACGATGGTGGAGCGGTCCACCACTTCACCGAAGAGGCGTGCGCGCCGGACATCCCAGGCCGCGAGGTAAGCGCAGGTGCCGAGGCGTCGATACTCGTGCTCGACCCGGGTCGACCGACCCGGTGCCGGAGGAGTGATCCGGTGGCGCCGCCGGCGGATCTGAATGCCGGTCTTTTCATCGGCGCAGAGGACGTGGTCGTTGGGTCCCAGGGGCTGTCCTTCCCAGAGGCCGTGGTAGAGATCGAGCACCCGCCCCGCCTTCTCCGCGAACTGCGGGTCACGGGGGAAGATCCAACTCCTGTAGCTCCAGGGTCGAATCGCGTCCTCGCTGAGGATGCGCCAGATGGTCGTCTCAGAGATCCGCGCCACGATGCCGCGAGCGATGGCCTCGCGCTGGATTTCGGCGCAACTAAAGCGCGTGATCGGCACACCCTGCTCGCTCGGCAGCTGGCAGGCCAGCGCTTTGACCTCACACACGACCTGAGGGGGAAAAGTCCGGGGGCCGGCCCCGGCGCGGAGCCTCCTCGAGTCCAGCAAGTCGATGCTGAAAGAAGCGCTTTCGCCACTTGCTGACGTCGGGTCGGGTAATGTCGAGCCGTTCAGCGATCCGCTTGTTTTCCAGACCCTGCGCCGCGAGGAGGACGATTTTGGCCCGAATGACTTCCCGGTACGGCAATGTGTACTTGCGGGCACGCGCCTCGAGGACTTCTCGTTCCTCTGGAGTGAGCTCGATGGGGTATGGACTCTTCCTCGGCATCTTCCCCTCCTTCCCGAAGGGAAAGATGCCACTGGAAGCTGCAGAAGGCCATCCCCAAGATACGTCACGTAATTGTGAAAGCGCGTACTAGTCGGCGGCCGCTTCCCAGGGCAGCTGCTGCAACGAAGCGGCGATTCGGTCGAAGTCGAGATCTTCTGCCGCCGACAGAGCTCGCTTGACTTCCGCTCGCGAGAGGCCCGAGGCCGTAAGATTCCAGCGGCTGATGAACCGCGCCATAGTAAGGAAGTCGACGTCGCAGCGCCCCCTCAGCTGCTGCAGCAAGGCATTCCTGGCCACACCGGCGCAGGCCGCGACGGCCAAGTCTAGCTCGTCGTCTGGCTGAAAGTGCAACTTCGCGATGCCCAAAAGAT
>JBHHYG010000553.1:0-1952 GCA_046757445.1 Acidobacteriota bacterium | reverse complement strand
CAAAACCGGCGGTGTTGAGGAAGAGAGAAATTTCGGCCTGATTGACAGCTGGGAGGCGGTGCGGCGTTTGAGCGACGACAGCCGCATGATCTATGTCGAGATCGTCCTGTCAGACTGGCTCTACCGGGCGGTTACCAACTACGAGGTCCTGACACTGCACCGCGACTATTTCCGCCTGGACGGCGGGATTGAACGCCGGATGTACGAACTCTGCCGCAAGCACTGCGGCCACCAAGACACGTGGTCTACACACACGCCACTGCTGTATAAGAAGAGTGGGGCCGTCTCGCCACTCAAGCGATTCCGCCAACTCATCAAAAAACTCACACAATCCGACCACCTGCCGGAATACCGGCTCAAGTACGACCAGAGCAATGACAAACTCACCGTCTACCCCCGGACGCACAAGGGCGGCCTGCGGGAACTCAAGGATGTCTTGGGGGTGAGGTAGTCCTAGCTCGAAAGGCTTTACGCACTTTCGAGCGCATACGTAGGAAGCAGGAGGTGAGACGATGCTGGTTGGTGAGCGACTCTGGCGAGCGCGCCAGGCCCGCGGGTTGACACAGAAGCAGCTGGCGCAGGCAACTGGCATCGACCAGGCCAACATTTCCAAGTTGGAGCGGGGCATGTTGCGGGATGTGCGTGCGTCGAACCTGTTACGGCTCGCCGAGGCGCTCGGCGTGAGCACGGACTACTTGCTTGGCCGCGATGGGACCTACGCTGACCCGCCGCCGGCCCTGCCGGCGCTGGCGCCGCTGCTCAGCACCCTGGAGGCCCTGCAACCGCTCGTGCAGCAGGCCGTGCAGCAAGCACGCGCAAGCGCAGAGGCAGGTCTATGACGCGGCGTCAGCCGCGCCGGGCAATGGCCTGGCGCCCTGCCGCAGGTCCTGCAAAGCCCCCGCCTGGAGGAGGATGGGGGAAGGTGAGATGCGTAAGACGATGGCACTCCTGCCCAGGCCGGCCGCCGGCGCCGTGACTGACGGCTTTACCGCTTCTGCCCGAGATGTTTGCGAAACCGATTGAACCTCCCCACGGCTAAGGCCAGGGGATTCCGGATGCCGCCTCGCGGCGGCTCTCGTGGCGGATTCCCAGCCCGAGCATGAGGGTGTTCATGGCCGCGTTGATATCGCGGTCATGAGCCGTCCCACACACGGCACACTCCCACGCTCTTACCGTCAAGCCTGTATAGCCAGTGGGACCAGACAGGCTCCCACATGCCGAACAGGTCTTGGTGGAGTATCTCGATGGCACTTCGAGGAACCGCCTACCGCTTGCAGTGCACTTGTAGGCGAGCATCACTCGAAGCTGAGCGTGGCCGGATGAGGCGACGCTCTTGCCAAACGCTCGCGCAATGGCCTGATGGCGGTCTTTCGACCAGACCAAGCAGGCATGCGCCGAGATGAGTTGCCGAGAGAGTTTATGGTTGCGATCCTTGTGGCGATTGGCGATGCGCTCTTGCAGGCGTGCGGTCAGGCGTTTCCGCTGCCCACGTTGCGCTTGGGCCAGCCGACGCTCTGCCGATTCAAGCTCGCGGGGATGGGGAATGTTCTCGCCAGAGGAGAGGGTGAGAAGATGCCGGAACCCTGGATCAATGCCCGCGTTGGCATATCCAGCCGCAGGAATCGCTTGCGGAGCGGCATCGATGAACAGGCAGAGATACCAACCGGAGGCTCGGCGCACGATGCGGCCACCCTTGATCTTACCGTCGGGGATCTCCTGCCGGTGGAAGCGGACGGACCCGAGGCCGGGAACCACGATACGGTTGTTCTCTGGCGGACGAAAGGGATCAGGGAAGGGGATGCTGTTGAGTTGATTCCGTTGGCCCTTCAATCTGGGTTTCTTGGCCAACCCTTTCCAACAACGCTGCCAGGCGGTGTAGGCCGTGGTAAGCATCCCTTGCAGCGTATGGCTGGGAATCCCCAGCGTTTTGCTGTGGTTGGCCAGCAGGTTGT
>JBHHYG010000552.1:0-1952 GCA_046757445.1 Acidobacteriota bacterium | reverse complement strand
GTGCGCCATCGGGATCGATCACCCGCACCACCAGCAAGCCGGCGTACTTGACCTGCCCATAGGCGAGTCCCGGTAGCAGTGCGAGGACGAGCAGGATGATGCTCGCCGGAGCTAACTTTCGAAGCATGTCTTGACCTCCCTACCGTTAATGCCCTTGGACTCCG
This sequence comes from Acidobacteriota bacterium, assembly GCA_046757445.1. Classification (GTDB taxonomy): domain Bacteria; phylum Acidobacteriota; class UBA890; order UBA890; family UBA890; genus JBHHYG01. The sequence continues at coordinate 1,788 of JBHHYG010000552.1, read as the reverse complement.
TGCCTTGTAAGGAAACGGAACCCAGCGGCATGCGTTGACGTTGGCTTAAGAGAAGCAAGGGCCATGCCAGTCACGACCCCTCAAATCTCCGTGCGAAAAGAGCGCGAGAAGCCATCTGATGTGTGGGGAATCTACAAATTCATGACAGGATTGCGGCCCACTAATCCCATCTATTGAATCTTTCTTCAAAAGAATGGATATCGTCGGGCGGTGTGTAATCTAGCTAGCAGCCAGATGCCCTCGGGCATCGAAGCCCGGAATATCCAGCCGCTTGCCCATCTCGATAAAGGTGGTGTACTTCAACCCCAGGGCCTCGGCGGCCCTGGCCTTGACGCCGCCGTGCTTTGCAAGGGCGGCGACGATCAAGGTGCGCTGGAAGGCATTAACCTGCTCGCGCAGGCCGAGGCCATCGTTGGAGAGCCGGACCTGGATGACGTTCTCGTCGCCGCGACCTTCAACGTGCAGCTCGATTCGGCTGACCCTCAGCTCGGTGCCACAGCGAGGACAGCGGATGGTAGGAGTCGGGGCGCAGAACGCCTGCAGCTCGCTATCCACAGAGCCGCTGTGGCGATTCTCCATCTGCGAGGTGGCCTCCGCCGCGACATCCACGCGCGCGAATTCTGAGCTGGTGGCAACCGCACCGTGCGTCGACCGTTCCAGCGCGGGCAACGACCCGTGGTCAGGATCCAACCTTCGTCGATCCATGGCTATCCCTGCAATGAGGGTAACCGCTCCCATCTCCTCTACTTTGCGGCAGCCTCGCTAAAGGTTTCCCCGTCATCGTAAGCTCGATCACACGCGCAGAGATCACGGAGCGCCTGGTTTCCAAGGCAACGGGGACCAGGCGCCCCGAGCACTGCCTTGTGCTACCATCTCGGTCCGGGCGCATTGTCAGCCCCGCAGGGCCATGTGTTCTGCTGGCCGTTGCCTGAGCCCTGGAAGATAATCAGCGAATCCACGAGGTTGACATGTCCAAGACTTCCGAGGTGCGGGTACGATTCGCGCCCAGTCCCACCGGCGAGCTACACGTTGGCAGCGCCCGCACAGCACTGTTCAACTGGCTGTTCTCCCGCAACCAGGGGGGCACCTTCGTTCTCCGCATCGAGGACACCGATGAGGAGCGCTCCCGGGAGGAATCGGTGCAGGGAATCTTCGAGGGGTTGACCTGGCTCGGCATCGACTGGGATGAGGGGCCCATCTACCAGTCGGAGCGCCTGGAGCTGTATCGCGATTTCGTCTCGCTGCTGATGAACTCGGGTAACGCCTACTATTGCTTCTGTAGCGCCGAGGAGCTCGAGGAGCGGCGTAAGGAGGCGCAGGAGAAGGGAGACGGCTGGCGTTACGACGGCAAGTGCCGCGAGCTGACGGCGGAAGAAGTGAAGGCGAAGCTGGAGGCTGAAGAGCCGAAGGTGGTCCGCTTCAAGGTGCCCGAGGAGGGTTCCACCGTGGTCGAGGACGCGATCCACGGCAGGGTCACCTTCGAGCATGTCAACCTCGAGGACTTCGTCCTGCTCCGCTCCGACGAGAAGCCAACCTACCATCTCTCCAATGTCGTCGATGACATCGAGATGGGCATCACCCACGTCATCCGCGGCGCCGATCACTTGCCGAACACCCCGAAGCAAATTCTCCTGTACCGAGCCCTCAACGCCAACCTGCCGATCTTCGCCCACCTGCCGTTGATCCTCGGGCCCGACAAGAAACGCCTCTCCAAACGTCACGGTGCCACCTCGGTGACGACGTTTCGCGACACGGGCTCTCTGCCCGGTGCCGTGGTCAACTACCTGG
>JBHHYG010000551.1:0-1954 GCA_046757445.1 Acidobacteriota bacterium | reverse complement strand
CCTCGCAGCCCCTGCGCCCGCTCGCTTCACGACCCGTTGAGAAATGCGGGCTAGGGTGGCTTCGCGCAGGCGGAGCCGGAAGAGTATTCCTCTTCAGGCGAATAGTTCCTCGGGACTGAGCGGCTCGGCGAGCACGGTCTGTGCCCTTTTCACGATGACCTGCCCCCGTGCCCCTGCGCGCGGCCGCCGTAGGTGGCGAACCTGAGTCCAGCGCACGTTCACCTTGGTGGCCTCGCGGGCGAAGCTGAAGTAAGCGGCCAGGGCGGCTGCCTGCCGCAAACTGTCTACGGGGGGCTCTTGGCAGCGCCCGGGGTTGCGGATGATGACGTGCGCGCCCGGCCCTTCGGCATGCAGCCACCAGTCGTGTGGTGCGGCCAGCCGGTGGGTCAGGCGTTCGTTTGCGGCAGCGTTGCGGCCGACGAGGATGTCCTGGCCGTCCGCCGAACGATAGCCCCAGATGCCAGCTTCGACTCTGCGTGCGGGGCCCGGTGGCGAGCCTCCCACATGGGGCCTTTGGCAGCTGGTCTTGTCGAGGGTCCGTGCGGCTGCCGTGGCCGGTTTCCGGGAGGGAGTCGATGGTCTCGCCATCCTCTTGTTTTCAGCGCCAACACGGCGCTTCGGCCATTTTGCCTCTGGGGCCTGCCAGCTGATCCGCTCGACTGTCACCCCGTGACGGCTGGCCTGGCGAGCGATCTGCAGGCAGGTATCCAGGTCGGGTGTCTCGGAAAGGTGAGCCCTCAGCTTGGCCAAGTCTCCAGTGCGGCCCTCTAGGGCGGCAAGCCGCTGCCGGGTGCGCCGGGCACTGCGCTCTGCCCGTCGCGCGCGCTGGTAGTAGGCGTTGGCGTTGGCGACCAAGGTCTTGGCTGGATCCACGGGAATCTGCAGCGGCTCGCCGCCGGCGTATGCGTCGGTGACGGTGACACGACCATCCTCCTTCTCGGCATCGGGGTGGGCGAGCAAGAGGTCAGCCCAGCGACGATATCTTTGCGGCTCCTGCAGCGAAGCATGGTCGGCACGGACCGCCTCGCGGGTGCGGGCCGTTCTTGCCGACTTGATCTCAAGGGCAGTTGCCAACTCATGGCGCACGCGGTCCAGAAGCTGCAGGCGGGCACGAAGGGGGTAGTAGGTTTCTGCTGCCTCGGCGAGGCTGGCGAAAGGGGTGGCGGTCAGGTTGCTAGCTTGCTGCAGGGGGTATGGAGCGAGCAGGAAATGTTGCGCGGCGGGTAGCTTTTTCAGCTCGCCGAGGCCCAAAGGTGCGTAGATGCACGCCGCGGTCGGCTCGCTCTCCGCCCGCTCGATCTGTTCCCGGACGGCGACTTCCAAAGCCATGCCTGCAGCGTGCTGGCAGATGGCCTCGCGTGCCACCATCGTTGAGATGCCGCCGATCGTCGCCATTAACCCCCGGCTGAGAGCCCGAGGTTCGCCGAGGCTCTCCAGCCGCTTCCAATCATCGTCGCCGAGCTCGTTGATGCTCTGTCGGGTCGGCCTGTCTGGTGGCTTGTAGGCGTCGCCTACCGTCGGCCGGCCACGCCGCCGGTGCCACACGGCCCTAATTACACCGTCGGCACCCAGAAGCAGTGCTGTGGCCCGGCGCGGGATGAGCTCGAAGATCATGGTTCCGGCCACCCTGCCGCTGCAGCGGAGGGCAATGACCTTATCGCCACCGAGCGCCTCGCAGGAGACGATGCGGCGCCCGGAAAGGAGCTTGCGCGCCGCCATGGCGAAGGCGGGGGGCCGTGGGGGGGTCGGGTGTGGACCCCGTCGCCAATAGAAATGTGGCTCGTCCGGCTCGCTCGAGAACCAAAGCCGCGGGGCGCCACTGCACCCTAGCACGATCGCCAGGTGATCTTTGGGCAGCGCGTAGATGCTGTCGACCCGCAGCCCTTCGAGGCAAGGCGCGAGTTCTGCCAGCAGCCGGCGTAGCAACAGGTTGTCCAATGATCCGCACCTTTCA
>JBHHYG010000550.1:0-1966 GCA_046757445.1 Acidobacteriota bacterium | reverse complement strand
AAACACCATCGAGCAACTCAAAAACGGCCTGGCGGCCCTGAAGATGCCCACCGGACCTACATTCCGCACTTCTCCGAGCTGATTTGGCAACGGCTTAAGCCTCGGTGCTGGCGTCACTTGTGTCGTTTCTCGACTTGCATGAGCCGGACCGACTCGGCCTCCCAACGACGTAGAAGACGTCGGACCTTCCGGTAGTTGGTGATCGCCCGGCGCAGCAGCGGCGCCTGCTCGGGCGGGATCATGCGGTGGACCTGCCGCCCGTCCTTCATGTAACCCCACTCGTAGTACGGCCCGTGACGATCAGCCGGATCGTGGGCGCAGCGGCAGGTCGGCTTGCCACAGATCTTCATGCGCTTGACCAAGGTCCCGGAGCAGAGGAGGTCGACCTGCCGGATTCTGCGTTGGATTCCGGCGATCCGATCGAGGATCTCCCTGCGTAGCTGCTCGGGAGTTTTTGGCGTCATGGGCTTGACATCACTCCTGTCTGTCGCTTAGTATAGCGACAGGATGAGTCGAACGCAAGGACTTGCCTCCCGTGGCCCGTTCACGCTCCGTACGGAGCGGCTGGGGCCGCTTCCTCTGGTCAATCACTTCCTGAAGCGGCTCGGTCTGTTCGAGATCCTCGAGCGCCACGTTCCGACTCAGGACCGCCGGGTCCGGCTGCCCTACACCACGGGCCTCGGGGTTCTCCTGCGATCGATCCTCGTGGAGCGGGAGCCGATCTACCGCCAGCAGGAGACGGTGAGGACGTTTGCCGCACCGATGTACGGCCTGGAGTCTCAGGCCGTCGACCAGGTCGGGGACGACCGCATCGGCCGGGCGCTGGACCAGTTGTTCGATGCCGACCGGGCGGCGCTGCTGACCGAAGTGGTGATCGCCGTCGGCAAGCGTTTCGACGTCACCTTTGACCAGTTACACAACGACTCCACCACGATTCGCTTCACGGGGCAGTATCGCGGTGCCCGGAGCCGACGTGTGCGCGGCAAGCGCGCTGCCTGGATCACCTACGGCTACTCGAAGGACCACCGGCCGGACCTCAAGCAGTTGCTCTTCTCGCTGACGACCAGCGCCGACGGCGGCGTGCCGGTGCACTTTCGCTGCTCGGACGGCAACACGAACGACTCGACGACGCACATCGAAACCTGGGAGGCGCTGCGGGCGGTGGCCGGGCGGGCGGATTTCCTCTACGTCGCGGACTCGAAGCTGTGCAGCCGGGACAACATGGACTACATCGACCGTCGCGGCGGGCGGTTCGTCACCGTGCTACCGCGTTCCCGGCTCGAGGATGCGGAGTTCCGCAAGCGGATTCAGACCCACGAGCCGGATTGGGAAAAGGTGTGGGACCGGCCCAACCCCAGACGCAAAGGAGGCCCCCGGGACCGCTGGTTTGTCTGTCGTGCGCATCTGCCGTCGCGAGAAGCCTGGCCGGTGACGTGGGTGTTCAGCGCCCTGCTCGCCCTGCGCCAGGAGCAGACCCGACGCGAGCAGATCGCTGCGGCCGAGCAGAAGCTGTCGGATCTCCGGCAACGGCTCCTGGGTCCCAAGACTCGCCTGCGCAAGGCGGCCGAGGTGGACCGAAAGGTCGAGCAGATCCTCGGGCACAACCGGCTGACCCGCTATCTCCACGTCCGCCGCGTGCGACGCGAGGACCATACGTTCCGGCAGATGCGCAGCGGTCGGCCCGGGCCCGCGACGCCGTATCGGAGAATCACGCGCCGGCGGTGGGACATCGAATGGAAGCTTGAGCAAGAGGCGATTGCCTACGATCGCAAGAGCGACGGAATGTACCCGCTACTGACCAACGACCGCTCCCTCTCGCCGGCTCAGGTGCTCGAAGCCCACAAGGGACAGCCGACCATCGAGAAACGCTTCGAGCAAACCAAGACCGTCCACGAGATCGCCCCGGTGTTTCTCAAGAACGAGGGCCGGATCGAGGCGCTGTTCACCCTCTACTTCCTCGCGCTGC
>JBHHYG010000549.1:0-1971 GCA_046757445.1 Acidobacteriota bacterium | reverse complement strand
GTCGGATCCCTTGTGTGAGGTATTTCCCGCTTTTCGGACCACTGGGAAGGTGGGAATCTCTGGTTTCAACAAGCGTGTTGGCGCGTCTCATGGTACACCGCTCGGAGCTGGAGGGAAGATAAGCGGGCGGTAGGAACCGAGTGCAGCGGCCGCTGGCGTCCTGCGCCTGCGCCGAAGGCGGGCTGCAACCATGACCGTGCCGGCAAGAAAGTAGCGTGTAAAAACTCACCGCCCCTTTTCACCGGGCGTTGTACGCACCGCTGTGGGTGCGCTGCATTGCTGGGCGACGGAATGTGTCAGATGTTGTCCCAAGCTCAGTGGAAAGTGGTGATGGCGGCTGGGGGGTTCTTTGACGTTAACCGGCTTTCATCTCCCGGGCAAGTTGGTCGTCGGCTTGGGATTCGTCGAGGGCCGCCTGGAGCATCCAGAGGTGCTGGTGGCCCATGATGCGGCGGAAGTTTTTCGAGGCGGCTTCCAGTGAGGCGGCGGCCCATCGGAGGGCCATCGTGCCGTTCTTCCAGCGTTTGACCCGGCGGGTTCGCTCGCGCAGGGCCGAGTGGCTGTTGTCGATCAGGTTCGTCGATCCCAGGCAGCGCCTCAGGGACGACGGCAGGCCGAGCCGGTTGATCGTGAACATCTCCACCAGACCTTCCCGCAGCGAGGCCGCCGCACTCGGCCAGTCCCGCTGCAACCACGACGCATACTGCTCGATCTTCCGGAGGCCCTCGTCGGCTTCGAGTTTCCAGGCCGCCTTCAAAGTCGAGCGCGCCTGGTCGTGCTGCTCTTTCGGCAGGTGGCCCAGGACGTTTCGGACTTTGTGATTGCGGCAGCGCTGCACGGGGTTCTCTTCTCCGAAGACCTGGTCGATCGCTTTTCGCAGAGCTTTCGAGCCGTCGATGACGAACAGCCGGCGACGAGACGGACGGACACCGCGAGCCACCAGATCTTCCAGCAGCGCTTTGGCCACCTCGGCATTTTCGGTCGCCCCCTCGCGGAAACCGAGCACGTGTTTGTGTCCCCCCTCATCGACGCCGACCGCACAAATCACGTGGTACGGGCCGAACTGCACGCCGTCGAGGTAGATCACCAGCAGGTCGACGCCGGAGAAGTCCCGCTCGGCCAGTTCCTTCAGCAGGCGTTCGCCGGCCTCGATGAACTCGCGGGAGACCTGGCTCTTGGAGATGCCGACCTGCTCGGCCATTTCTGGCAGAACCTGTTCGTAACGACGTGTCGAAACGCCGGCGATCATGATCTGAAGCATGCGATCGGCCAGGCGGGCGTCCTTCTGCATCGCCGTGTAGGCGGGAATCTCGACTTCGCCGCTCTCGTCCTTCTGAGGCTCCTTCCGCCTCAGCCGCGGCTTTCGAACCCGCAGTTGCCGCTCCTTGAGAGCCACGCGGCCTTTCTGCGTCCCGTGGTAGGCGATGTCGCGATCGGTCCGCTTGCCCTGCTGCTTCGGCCCGGCGAGCGCTTTGGCACTCATCTGCAGAATGGCTTCGATGGTCGCCCGGCCCATCACGTCGATCAGTTCGTCGATGGCACACTGGGCCTGTTCGACCAGGTCGATCATCGGCAGCAGCAACTGCCCCTCTTTCGCCAGAAACGCGGCCAGCTCCTTCGAGGTCGGCTTCGTGTCGATGGCATCCGTGGAAACAATCTGGTAGCGTTCAGACATCGGTGGTGGCTCCTTTTCTGGGGAATAATTTGACACCCGGATGATACCAATTCACCCGGCCCCAGAGCCGCCACCGACTTTTCAACTTTCCACTACGGCTGGGACATCATCGTGTGTCGCTCTTGAGGAGCGTTTCCCCTCGCGTGTAGGTTAGTCTCGCGGCTGCGAAATCGGTATGCGCCGAAACGGAGGTTCTCGAAGTACCCGAATACGACTTTCGTTTGAGGTTTTGGAGACGCGGGCCATGATACAGTTTCACAGAGTTGCATGCGCAGGGTGCCATGGTCAAAGCCGAC
>JBHHYG010000548.1:0-1977 GCA_046757445.1 Acidobacteriota bacterium | reverse complement strand
AAGGCCGTTGACGCGTCCACGGCCCACCGCTCGACCGCTCCGCCCAAATCAAATGTCCTTCTATGGTGCGGCTCAATCTGTCAAGGGCCTCTCGCCCGGGGCGGACCACCTTTGTCAGCTCCATATTCGAATAGGCACCTCCCGGTCGATCGTCAGCGCGTTGGCCTGGACCTGGTGGCTTCGTGAGCCGTGCGGCCTGCTCGAGGCCCACACAACCTTCTATCCGTGCCGGTCCGGTGCCGGACACCACATGCTGCGTGCGCTCCAAGGCGACGAGGCGAAGCCTGGGCCGGGCGAGCCCATCTATCGAATCGGTTCCGCTGGTGCGAGCACCATGGACAGTAGCGGTCACCCGGACCAGGTCCAACCACGCGATTTGATCGACCTCCTTCACCAACTCAGTCAACAGGGTTACTCCTGGTGACGCTTACACTCAGCCGGCCGCAGGCGCCAACGCAGCTTCAGGCTTCAGCACGGCGCCGGCTGGCAATTCTCCAGTCTCCAGGTACCGCCACAGCTGCACCAACAGCTTCCGGGCCACCGCCACGATCCCCACGCGCCTGGTTCGTTTGCCACCGGCCCCGAAGCGTTGCTCGAACCACTGGCTCAACTCGCTTTGCGGCTGCCAGCGCAGCCAGCACCAGGCGATCTCCACCGCCATCCGCCGCATGCGCCAGTTGCCCGCCTTGCTGATGCCTTGCTCGTGATCGTCGGTGCCACTCTGGTTCGGCGTGGGGGCGAGGCCGCACAGCGAGGCGAGTTCACGCCGGTTGCGGATCTCACGCCAGCCGAAGATCTCCATCACGTACAGCCAGGCGCTGTTGACCCCGATCCCTCGCAGTTCCATGAGCGTGCGCATCTGGACGGCCTTGCGACTGGTGCTTTCCCGTAGCACCTGCAGACGCTCTCGCTCCAACTGACCGATCTGCCGCTGCACCAACTGCAACCTCTCCCACTCGCGCAACAGCCGCTGACGCAGCTGCGGCGGTAGGTGACCGCCGTCCCAGGTCTGCAGGTGGGAAAGCACCTGCGGCAAGCGCTGCACCGCCGTCACCTGCAGTCCCCAGCCGGCCAGCAGCCCCTTGATCCGGTTCACGTGCCGGGTCTGCTCGCTCTTGAGCGACAGCAGCTCCCGGTGAAGCTGGCGGTCGTCCTCGTCTTCGACGCGGGGAGGTCGCACCACGCTCCAGGCCTCCGAGTCCCCGTTGGCGTAGCGCATGAGCATCATCAGCAGCTTGGCGGTGTCCAGACCGTCGCTCTTGGCCCGGCGCTGGCGGCGGTTGACCTCGATGCTCGAAGAATCGACCACCAGGTTCAGGATCCCCTGGCTCTCCAGGTACCGATGCAGCCACCAGCCGTCGCGCCCCGCCTCGTAGCAGCTCATGACCGACGCATCCTTCGGAAGTTTGAAGCGCTTCTTGGCGGCGGCGATCTCCTGCTCCAGCTGCTCCAGATCCCGGGCCCGGATCGTGCGGCAGCGCGGCTTGTGGCCCCGCCCCACGCCGAAGCCCAGCTTCCACGACGTCCAGCCCAGGTCGTAGGCCATGTACAGGACGGGGCTACTCCCAGTAGAATCATTCCGGGTCGCTCTCATCAATGTGCTCCTTTTGTGAGGGTTACAAACACATGGAGCTTACATGAGCGGCCCTTTTTCCAGCCCACGGCGCCGGCGGCACGTCTTCGTGACCTGGGCCCCAGCCACCGGTCGCAGCAAGGGCGAGGGCGACGCGGTTTTCTGGGCTGAGGCCTGGGCTGACAACGCGCCAGCGTGGGGGCCTTCCGGCAGCCCAGGCTGAAGGGGCCCCAGAAAACCGCCGGGAGCCCGGTCGAACGTGGGCCGTGCACGGCGCCGACTCCTGCCCAACCCATAGCATCTATCATTGATGAGCTGCGTCCGCCGGGTCCAGGCCAAGAGCGGACCGCTGAGAGCTGAAAGCTTTTCATTACAACTGGCCGCTGCAAGAGCCCGGTGCCTCT
>JBHHYG010000547.1:0-1978 GCA_046757445.1 Acidobacteriota bacterium | reverse complement strand
GGCAGCCGAGGCGCGGCGGGTGGAAGGTTTCAATAATGTCTGGTTCGGCGACTGGAACCCGTTCACTGAGGAGAGATGAGCATGTTCGAGAGCAAGGCGGCAATGTTCCTGTACAGCGTTAGCCCCGTGCACATGGGGGCCGGGACGGCTCTCGGCGCGATCGACAACCCGATCCAACGCGAGCGCCACACCGGCCATCCGACGATCGCAGGCTCTGGGCTCAAGGGAGCGATGCGCCACGAGGCGCGCTGGCGTTGGAAGACCAAGGATCTCGTCGGCCGGATCTTCGGTCCTGACCCCGAAGACGAGCGAGCCTCGGAGCATGCCGGCGCACTCAGCGTGAGCGACGCGCAGATCGTGCTGTTTCCTGTGCGCAGTCTGCGCCGCTCCTACGTCTATGCAACCTGCCCGACAGCCCTGGCGCGACTGTAACGCCTGCTGGTGCTCGCAGAAGTTGCCCGACCAACGGAGTGGAAAATCCCCACCTTATCAGGAGACGACTGCGTAATTCTCAATCCTTCGTTGAAGGCCGGCAGCCGCTTGATCCTCGAGGCGTATGAGTTCAAACCGGGTGGCGACGTGGCCGCGACGGAAGCCATCACGGAATGGCTGTCTCGACATTGCCTGCCGGGCGGCGATGACTACCGTTACTTCCGGGAGAAGATGAAAGAGGACACCGTGCTCCTCTCGGACGACCGCTTCAACTACTTCGCCCGCAACGCCACGATCGTCGAGCCGCACGTTCGTATCGCCGACGAAACAGGGGCGGCAGATGACGGCGGGCTCTTCTACACCGAAAACCTGCCTCCCGAGAGCCTACTTGTCAGCCTCGTGATGGCGTCGCACGAGCGAAAGAAAGGCGCGGACGCCAAGGAGGCGCGGGATGTTCTAAAGACAGTCATGGGTGGACCGGGGAATGGTGCGCGCCCGTTCGAGGGCAGCATGATCCAAGTCGGCGGCGACTCGACCACAGGACGGGGGCAGATACTCCTGCGCTTCGCCGCAGCGGAGGCGGGCAATGGCTGAGGCGCGCAGCCTGGATCAGGAGCGAGCCGCTTACGCGTGGAAGGCGGTAGGCGCGAGCCCGGCCGATGACTATACGAACCTGGCGAAAGCGGCCCCGGCACTGATCATGTCGAACGGATTGATGCAGACCCTCGCTTTCTACAAGAGCAAGGGGAAGGATCATCACAAGCGGCTTCTCTGCGGCATTCTCGGCTGGCTCGCACAGTCCCTCGGTGACTTCCCGGAGGATTTTGAGGGAGCCATGGAACGTCTGCACAGCGCCGACAGCGATCTCTACATGCGGGCGACGGAAGAAGCGCTTGAAATCCTGCGCTGGATCCGTCAGTTCGCCGCCGCCCGCAAGGGTGCGTGAACCCATGCCCGCCGCTGTACCACAATACGTCGGCACCTCGTTTAACGATGCACCCCCGGGGCACCGGTTCCGCCTGTACTTCGACGGCTGGGACCACCACTCGTGGCGTCTCAACCGGACGGGCCGCGACCGGATGGTCGGTCGCGCCTTGCCGTTGCCGCGGGAGGCACTTGGGGCACTCTCTGCCCGTCAGGACAGGTTGGCAGCTTCCGGACGCGCTGACGTCATTTCGATCGACGCCCGTACGGAGGCGCCATTCGTCACCGGCATGGGTATGGAGCATCCCCTGGAGACTGGCTTCGCCTTTCTCGATCCGCATGGGCTTCCCTACCTGCCCGGCAGCAGCGTTAAGGGGGTTAGATGAGTTTTCCTGGTCTCTCCCCAATGTGCCGACACCTTTTGTGGGCACCGGCCCCCGTCCTGGAAAGAATGCCAACGCCTCTAGCAATTCTCTGCAGTTCCGGTCAGACGGGGAGATCTCGATCGAAAAGAGGCCGGGCGTGCAAAGGATCCTGTTGACCGGCGGATCGACTGCTTTTGGCGTCGGAGCCCCGTCACAGGCGGGGCGATAGGCGCCCATCTCCAGGACCTGCTCAACAA
>JBHHYG010000546.1:0-1979 GCA_046757445.1 Acidobacteriota bacterium | reverse complement strand
GATCGAAGCGCCTGCCCGGGAGGCAGGAGGCCGCTTGGAATTCCTATCCTTCGCTCACCGACGGCGGAGCGGGATCCAGTCGCAGCTCCTAGTCTCGATGCGGTACAGGACGAGCCACGTTTCCAGTCGGGTGTCCTCCACGATCCGACGGTCCAGCACGAAGAGTGTGTCGCCGCGGAAGGCCTCCGCTGCCATGGCGTCGAGGGAGGCGGGCACGCGCGTGTCCACACACGCGCGATTGAGGTCTGGGGAGATCACTCCCAGCCACACGTGCGCTGCCAGGGCGGGCAGCGGCCCTTCGGTGGACACGATCTCCTGGTCGTGGTAGGTGATAGCGATCCCTCCATCGGGAAGCGTGCCCAGCTGGCTGAGCACCGAGTTGATGGTCAAGCGATCCCGGATCAGCTCGACATCGTACCGGTAGCGGAGGTTGTCCGGCGTCCCTCTCCTCCGCAGCGCCGGGACCTGGACGGAGTCCGTGACGGTCCCCGCGAGATCGTACAGAAAGAGCTCGTTGCTTGGATACCAGCCGCGGACCAGCCCTCGGCCGGTTCCGGTCAGCGAGCCGATCAACATGTGGTTGGCGTAGCTTTGCACCGGTCCGTCCCGGGAGGCATGGTAATCGGAGGGCATCGCGCCCAGCCACTGGATGCTGTCCTCCTGGAGGCTCCAGCGCGCAAGGGCCTTCCTCTCCATCGGATCCACCCAAGGAAACCAGAGCTCGTCCCCGATCCGGACCGGGACCGTGCTGCCGGACAGAGTCTGACCATGCGGGTAGAAAACCCGCTCCCGCCGGTAGGTGCCCCTCTGCCGGTCGAAGAACTTCAGCCGATTCGCCCGCTCGTCCACCACGACGACTGTGCTGTCGTCCAGCACGAAAACGAGCGCGTTGAACCCGAATTCCCCCGGTCCCGCGCCCGGTCGACCATAGACCCGCAACAGGCGTCCCCCCCGGTCGAAGCGAAGGACCCGTTTCCAGTAGGTGTCAGAGACGTAGAACGTCCCGTCGAAGGGGTCGAATACCGGTGCTCGGGGGTAGCCGATCGTGTCGGCGGTGTCCGCTTCTAGGAGCCGAATGCTGTCGACGGCGAAGAGGACGGGCCCCGAAGGCCCCCTGCTGGGCCGCCCCTCTCCCTCCGATCCGCAGCCGGGGTGGAGAGCAACCAGCAGGAGAAGGAGGCCGAAGTAGGACGGCCTTCGAGACACGTCCGTGACCGCTGTTACCCCTCGACGATGATGTCCGGCGCCTTGTAGCAGCAGACCGGGGCGTTCGGCGGACAGTTGGGCGGGCAGTCAGATTGGAGATTGATGAATTCGAGAAGCTGCACCGCGTCCCCGGTCACCTGCGCGCCTGAAAGCGCCATCCCGACACCCACGAGAAGCACCACCAGTAGTGCGCGTGCGGACCTTTTCATGATCTCCTCCCGAATTGAAGGTTCACGGCTGCGTATCAGGACTCACTGCCAGGCGTCGCGAGGCCGCGAAATCACGCAGTGACTGGTCTCCGAGCCGGACTCGCAAAGGGCTCGGGTTACTCTGAACCCGGAGAGCTTGAAAGACGGTCCGGTCTCCTTCTATCAGTAGCTCCACCGGGGTCGACCCCCGCGGCGGACCGCCCCGTGCGAGGGCGGCATCCGGCCGGACGCCGAAGGCGAGGAGAACTCGACGCTCCAGATCAGAGGGTGGCCGGGAGAGGACCAGATGGAACCGCTCTCCCATCCGGCGGCTCCATTCCCGCCACCCCGCGAGGACGTTCTGGCAGGAGGGGACGTCCGTTGGATCGATCACGACCACTAGCGCCGGCTCGGACTCAGCTGCCAATGATCGCAGCGGAACACCCCCCTCCATTTCCCAGGCGGCAGGATCGGCCGGAGTGCAGCCGCACGCGATTAGCAATCCGCCGATAAGAGGCGCTAGAGCTAGACGGAAGTTCCCTCTGTAGGAATCTATGGGATTCCGCGCCGTTGCAGCGTGTTCTT
>JBHHYG010000545.1:0-1979 GCA_046757445.1 Acidobacteriota bacterium | reverse complement strand
GCTAGCGCGAGTTTCAGACTTCGTTGCCTGGCGCCCGGCTTGGAATCGTTGTGAGGCGGCCCCCAGCATGGGTTTCGGGGTTTTCCAGCCCGCCGTCTGCGTGTATATACAAATATAATCACACTCTAGCACAGCCATAGGGCAGTATTGCGGCCTATTTTGTGGAGTTGAGGCTTGCACTGTTCTGTATGTTGTGGTATGTAGATACAAATCATGGCGAGCCTGCAAAAAGTCAGAGTCCAGGGCCACACTTACTGGCGCATCGTCGAGTCCAGGCGCATCAACGGCAAACCGCACGCCATACCGCTTTTGCACCTCGGTAGCGCCGATGCCCTGCTGGATCGGCTGCTGCAAGCTCCAGAAGGGCACCTACGGCTGCGGTCCTTCCGCCACGGTGACGTGGCGGCGCTCAAGGCCGTCGCCGACAGGCTGGGCATCGTCAAGATCATCGACCGTCATGTGCGCCGGCATGCGCGCCAACAGTCTGTTGGTGTGACGCTGCTGCTGGCCGCTCTCAACCGTGCCGCACGGCCCCGCTCCAAGCGTGGCTGGGCCGACTGGGCCCGTGGCACTTCGTTGGAACGACTCTTTCCAGGCCTGAACATCGACGCCATGACGTCGCAGTTTTTCTGGGAGCAAATGCACCGCGTGCCGCAAAAGGCTCTGCGCGCCATCGAGGACGACCTGACCCGGCGCGTCGTTGCGGATCTGGGCCTCAAGCTGGACACACTGTTTTACGACACGACTAACTTCTTCACGTTCATCGACTCCACCAATGACCGTTGCACCGTTGCGAAGCGCGGCCACTCCAAGCAGAAGCGCTTCGATCTGCGCATCTTCGGGCTGGCCTTGCTGGTCAGCCGCGACGGGCAGATCCCGCTCCTCTCACATGTTTACGAGGGCAACACGGTCGACGCCAAGATCTTTCCCTCCTCACTCACTCGCATCCGCGAGCGACTCGAGGGCCTGGCCGTCGACCTCGACGACGTCACCCTGGTCTACGACAAGGGCAATCACTCACGCTCCAACCAGGCGCAGGTGGACGCCGCGCCGTTCGGCTACGTGGCCTCCTTGACCCCGGTACACCACAAGGAGTTGCTGGCGATACCACTCGACCGCTACCGCCCGATCGGTGCAGGGACCCTGGCCAAAGTTCCGGTTCTTCGCCGACGCGAGGAAATCTGGGGCCGGGAGCGTACCGTCTTGCTCTTCTGGAGCGCACAGCTTCATGCTGGCCAGGTGCGCGGGCTCCACCAGCATCTCGACAAACGACTCGCCGAGTTGTCCGCCTGGCAACAGCGACTGGCAAAGCCGCGCTCGGGGCCGCGCAGTCTGGAGGCGGTCCGCCGACGCCTCGACAAGCTGCTGTCCGGCCAGCACCTCAAGAAGGTCCTGCACATCGACTACGACGGCCGTCGCAAGGGCTCTAACCGGTTGCGCTTCGAGGTGGATGTCGCGGCGCTCGACCATCTTGAGCGCGAGGTCTTCGGCAAGCGCCTCCTGATCACCGACCGCCACGACTGGTCCGACACCGAGATCCTGCAGGCCTATCGCGGCCAGAGCCGCGTCGAGGATGGCTTCCGCCAGCTCAAGGATGACGAGCACTGCGCGGTGCGTCCGCAATATCACTGGACCGACCAGAAGATCCATGTGCACACCTTCATCTGCCTGCTCGCTTTCCTGCTCGGTCGGGTGGTGGAACGTGAGGCTCGTAGTCTTGGTTACACCATGGGATTATCGGGTCTCATCGACCTGCTCGGCACCGTCCGGCTCGCCATGCTGCTCAGCCCATCGGGAAAACGCGGCGGTCGGCCGCGTTGCACCTGGCAACTGGAACAGGGCCACCCTGAGGCCCGGCGCCTCTTGCGCCACCTCGTCCCCAATAAGGCCCCGTTTGTAGATACGGACGGGACCTCGTAACCCTCTACCGCGGCGCGACTTGGGCGGACCAGACGGAGTAAACTCCGAAACTCGCGCTA
>JBHHYG010000544.1:0-1983 GCA_046757445.1 Acidobacteriota bacterium | reverse complement strand
ATCCGAAACGCTGCTCGTGAGCCAGAGGTAGCCGATCTCGCACGCTTGCTCAAGGCCATGGGGGCCGACATCGAAGGAGAGGGCGGCGACACTATCGTCATCCACGGCGTCAAGGCTCTCCATGGCGCCAGCCACACCATCATTCCCGACCGCATCGAGGCTGGCACCTACCTTCTCGCTGGGGCACTGTTGGCCGACTCGTTGGACGTTACCCACTGTCGCCCCGCGGACCTCGAGGCGGTGCTCGACAAGGTAGTGGAAACGGGCACCACGGTGGAGGTCACGGAGAACTGCATTCGCGTCGCATCCTCAGAGACGGTACGCAGCGCTGACGTCCACACCCGACCCCATCCCGGGTTTCCTACCGACATGCAGGCCCAGTACATGGTCCTGATGACCCAGGCCGCGGGCACCTCGACGATCACTGAGTCCATTTTCGAGAACCGCTTCATGCACGTACCGGAGCTCAATCGCATGGGCGCCGACATCTCCACTGACGCCCACGGCGCCGTCGTGCGCGGCCCTCGTCGACTCAGCGGTGCCAGGGTCATGGCCACCGATCTGAGAGCTTCCGCCTCACTGGTGTTAGCGGGTATGGTGGCTTCCGGCGAAACCATCATCGACCGCCTCTACCACCTCGACCGAGGCTACGAAAGGCTGGTCGAGAAGCTTTGTGCCGCTGGCGCGGAAGTGGAGCGCTTCAACGAATAGGATGAGCGGCTGAACAGAGACAGAGAGAGGTTGCGGAGAAGCTCCTTGGAGAGCACACGCGCACGGATACAATGACCGGCAACGGCACCTCGGAGAAGGAGACCAAAATGGCTCAGCATTGCCTTTTCTGCCGCATCGTCAGCGGCGAACAACGCGCCGAGATGGTTCACGAGGACGAGCTGCTTGTCGCTTTCGAGGACATCAACCCACAAGCGCCCACCCATATCCTGATCATTCCCCGCCGGCACATCCCCACGATCAACGATATCAGCGTTGAGGATGAGCCGCTGGTCGGGAAGCTGGTAAGTGCTGCAAGGGAGATCGCCGCTTCGCGGGGGATCGCGGCCGACGGCTACCGGCTGGTATTCAACTGTAACCTGGCTGCCGGACAAAGCGTCTTTCACCTGCACGCACACTTGCTCGGAGGCAGGAACCTGGGTTGGCCTCCTGGTTGATTTGAATGGGAAAAGCGATGGCGGAGCCTCTGATTATCGAGAAACGAGAGGGCGTCGAGGTGGTGCGGATGCAGTTCGGCCGCGCCAATGCCCTAGGGCCGCAGGTCGTCGGTGAGCTGGCTACCGCACTCGCCCGTGGGGGTACTCGCCCCGCCGTGCTGACCGGCAGCGGCAAGACCTTCTCGGCCGGCCTCGACTTGATCAGCCTCGATCCCCTCGACCGCACCGATCTGGAGCAGTTTGTCGATCGTTTCTCCGCCCTCATGGTACAAGTTCTCACCACCCGACGTCCGCTGGTCGCGGCGGTAAACGGCCACGCCATCGCCGGAGGCTGCGTGCTGGCGCTGGCCTGCGATTACCGGGTGGGTACCGCGGGCGACTTCAAGGTCGGCATGAACGAGCTGGCCATCGGCCTGACGCTCCCAGCCGTGGCCCTGGAAATCCCACGGGGCGCCTTGACCCCAACGGCCCTTCGCAGGGTTGTCTTGAACGCCGAGCTGATGGGTCCAGAAGAAGCTCTCAGCCTGGGTCTCTTCGATGAGGTTGCCGAGGATTCCGAGGCGGCTGTAGAGCGCGCCTGCCAGATCGCGCGGCAGCTGGGACGAGAGCCGGGGCCCTTTGCCAGCGTCAAGGGAAGCGTGGTACTACCGATTGCCGACGGCATCCGTGCCCGGCGTCGGGCTCTCGACCGCCGCTTCGTCGAGACCTGGTTCTCCGAGCCCGCCACCCAGGCCCGCAAGGCAGCCATCGAGCGGCTGACCGGCTAGCCCGCATTTCTCAACGGGTCGTGAAGCGAGCGGGCGCAAGGGCCGTGAGG
>JBHHYG010000543.1:0-1995 GCA_046757445.1 Acidobacteriota bacterium | reverse complement strand
CAGGAACACCAGCCGGCCGCCACTGCGCGCCATGATCAGCAGCTCGCCGAACTCCTTCTCGGACTTGAACTCGCCGGTCGGCTTGATGGGGATGTACTCGCGGCCCAGGACAACCCGGCCAGCGTCGGCCGGCAGGTTCTTGGAGGAGAGCGCGGCGTAGATGTCCTCCGGGGAGATGCCCAGGGCGGCCATCTTGGTGCGCGACATCTCGACGAAGATGGTCTCCTGCTGATCGCCCCACAGGACGATGCGCTTGACGTCGTCGGCCAGGAGCAACTCGCGGCGCAGCAGCTTGGCGGTCTCCTTGAGCTCGGCGAAGGTGTAGCCCTCGCAAAAGTGCCCCTCAAAAACGGACCACTTTTTTGGCGTGGTTCAAAAAGGCCGCTGGGGGGGTAACAGCCCAGACCGGTAGCGCTGGCCCCCAGTAGGGGGGTTTGGTGAAGGCGCAGCAAGGCGGGCTCAGCTCAGGCGGCCGTGCGGAAGCGCGTGAAGCCGAGTTGCTCGAGCCAGTGGGGCAGGGCCTTGCCCTGGAGGATCTCTGCGGGGCTCCGTCGGGCGCGTCCGTCCTTACGACTGCGGGGATAGCGCCGGTGGTTGAGGAAGAACCGCAAGAGATCCAGGTACTCGGGACCGACCTGGCGGCGCAGGAAGAAGTAGCAGCGCAGACGGCTGTTGAGGTTCTCGACGATGGAACTGGCGCGGACGGTGTTCTCCAGAACCTGTTCGACCTCGTGTCGAATCGAGCGGTAGAGGGCGCCGAGCCGCTTCCACAGCGCCGTGTCCTTCTGCCAGTACAGGGGATCGACACGATCGAGGTGGCCGAGATCGAAGACCGCCCGAACGACTTCCAGCGGCACCTGGTGCTTGTGGGCGATGTCGGCGAGCTGGCGATCGAGCTCCTCAGCGAAGGCCAGAAGGCCGTCGCGCTGCTTCTCCAAGGCGACGCGGACCGGACGGATCCGGTGAGGTGCCAGGTGCTCGCGGGCCTTCATCTCCTCGACGATGAAGTCGAAGAGCTCCCGGCGGCTGTGAGCGTCGGGGCCGATCAGCGCGAGCACGTCCTCGCGCATCCACTGGGCGAGCAGCCGCAGGTCGTCGGCGAGCTCGAGCGCTCGCGCCTCCTCTTGCCGCGCGATGGCGAGCTTCTTGGAGAAGGACTGCCCCTGGCTCTTCTTCCTCGCCCGCTCCATCCTCCCTTCGAGCTTCTCCCGGGCGCCGATACAGCCGTAGGCCCGGTTGTCGAGGTAAGTGGTCATGTTCCCGATCTCGCGCTCGGCGTGGAAGACGTCGCCGCGGCACGGGACGGTGGGCCAGGCCTCTGCTTGACCAGCGCGCAGCCCCTTGCCGGCATCGGCTACGGTGTACTCGAGGTGGAGGCCGCGCTCGGAGAGCTCGAGGAGATGGACGCCCCAGGTGACCGCGTCGCGGCTGGGCTCCTGGGCAAGCAGGTAGCAGTAGGTCGAGAAGGGGTCGACACCGACCAGGACGGGGTCGCCCTGGAAGATCTCGTCATGAGCGCCGACGCGGATCCCCGAGAGGTCCTCCTCGCCGTTGACCCTGCGGGCGCTCTCGACCGCGGCCGTGACGATGTTGTGGATGGTGCCGACGGAGATCTCGTAATCGGCAACGTCGCGCAGGAGATCGACGACTCCGCGATAGGAGGCGTGGCAGTTGAGGATCGCACAGAGGACGAGCTGTCGCAGCCAGCGCATCGTGACGGGGATGCGGAAGAGGACCTTGTCATCGTCACCCGGCTCCTCAGCACGGAAGGCCGAATCGAGCGCTCGTTGGGCCCGGTCGATCTGGGAATAGATGAACTTCCGGCTGACGTCGTTCTCTCGGGCCAGAGCGCTCAGCGGCTCGGTGCGTGCCATGCCCTGAACTGCGAGGTCACGTCGCTGGGAAGGACTCTGCGTGGCGGCCGAGGACCGGGACTGAACAGGAGGCGCTGGATTGCCGATAACAGTGGTAGCCATGTCCGTTCTCTCCACTTCA
>JBHHYG010000542.1:0-2008 GCA_046757445.1 Acidobacteriota bacterium | reverse complement strand
CTCTGTCGTGCGCGCGGTCGTCAGCGCCATGATGCCCCGTGACATGGCGATCATGTACCACTCTTCCGAGCGCCACGTGAACGTGCCCTTCTCCAAGCTCGCCGAAGAGCGGGGCGCCAGCGATCTGCGCGGCGGCAACAACAACGCAACGACACGGATCATGCTGAACCCGTCGACCATGATCGGCGGCTACGCCAACTGGACCTACTGGCTCAACTACTGGGGAACCAGTCCGTCCGAACGCGACTGTGTCGTCTTGATCCGCAAGATGCCCGAGCACGGCGCTTCCAGGAAGGTCCTCTACCAGGAGAAGGATCTCCGCTGAGTCCACCCTCGAGAACCGAAGGAGCAGCCATGCTCGTCAAGCGCCAGATGGCGATGGTCTTCAACCTCGACAAGTGCCTCGGATGCCAGACCTGCACCCTCGCCTGCAAGAACGTCTGGACCAATCGCGAGGGCGCCGAGTACATGTTCTGGAACAACGTCGAGACCAAGCCTGGGATCGGCTACCCGAAGCAGTGGGAGAACCAGGACAGGTACCGAGGCGGCTGGACGCAGAAACGTGAGGGGGACGCTCCGAAGCTTCGCGTGGCCTCGAGGTTTTGGGAGATGGTCAACCTCTTCTTCAATCCGGTGATGCCGCAGATGGAGGAGTACTACGGCAAGGGTCCCTTCACTTTCACCTACGAAGATCTTCATGCGACGGAGCCGACCTCACGCTCTCAGCCTGTCGCGCGGCCCAAGTCGATGATCACCGGCGAGGAGGACATCCCGCTGGAGTATGCCGTCAACTGGGAGGACAACGGGGCGGGCACCACCGAGGATGGCACCGGGGGCCTCGACTACAACTTCGCCGACATCTCCGAGCCCGAGCGGAAGGTGCTGCTGAGCTTCCAGAAGGCCTTCATGTTCTACCTGCCGCGAATCTGCAATCACTGCCTGAACCCGGGCTGTGTGGCCGCCTGTCCGAGCGGCGCGGCCTACAAGCGGGAGGAGGACGGCGTCGTCCTGATCGATCAGGACCGCTGTCGGGCTTGGCGCTACTGCATCTCCTCGTGTCCCTACAAGAAGCCGTACTACAACTGGCGCAGCGGGAAGATGGAGAAGTGCCTGCTCTGCTATCCGCGGATCGAGACCGGTCAGCCACCGGCCTGCTTCCATGCCTGTCCGGGTCGGATCCGCTTCATGGGCCCCTTGCTCTACGACATGGACCGCGTCGCCAAGGCTGCCAACGTGGACGACCACGACCTGGTCCGGGCACAGCGAGACATCATTCTCGACCCGAGCGACCCCCTGGTGATCGCCGCGGCGCGGCAGGGGGGCATCAGCGACTCGTGGCTTTCAGCGTGCCGCCGGTCGCCCGTATACAAGATGGTCAAGGAGTGGGAGATCGCCCTACCGCTCCACCCCGAGTTCCGGACGCTGCCCTGCCTGTTCTACGTGCCGCCGGAGAGCCCGCTGCAGACTGCGGCCACGAGCTCCGACAGCATCGACATGGTCGGGAGAGGTGACGGGGGGTCGATCCTGCCCGACCTCGACCAGTTCCGGATCCCGATGCAATACCTGGCGCGACTTCTCGCCGCCGGAAACGAGGCAGAGGTTCGCAAGGCGCTCTCCCGGTTGCTGGCGATGCGCGGCTACCGGCGCTCGATTCGGGTCGAAGGGGCACCCGATCTCGGCGTGCTCGAGGGTGCCGGCCTCTCGGAGCAGCAGGCGATCGCGACGCATCGACTGCTCGCCCTGGCTCACTTCCACGAGCGCTTCGTCGTGCCGACAACCCACCGTGAAGAGACCGCCGACGCCCCCTACATCGAACGCGGCTTCGCGGGCTTCGGAGAGCTGACTCCCTCGAGCAGCCCGCGGAGACGCATCTCGTTCCACGGCGGCAGGACCGAGGTGGGGTCCTGACGGTGGACGCGACCACGGTCACCTCCTGCTACCAGCTCCTGGCCGAGCTGCTGCTCTATCCCGAGGAAAGGCAAGAGGATCGGATCCGGGAGCTCGCTCC
>JBHHYG010000541.1:0-2026 GCA_046757445.1 Acidobacteriota bacterium | reverse complement strand
CGTCTCGGCAGCCTCTCCGGCTTGCGCCCGGGCGCCAGTGTCGCCGCTATCGGCGTGCCCGCGCGGCCGGTCGGCTCGCCCTTGCCGGTGGGTACGATCCTGTCGGTGAACACGAGTACCTCCAGCATCCAGGTCGGTTGGGGGGCGCAGGAGGTGGCCTGGCTTGCCGCCTGGGGTCCAGCGCGGGCGCTGGTGCCGGTGGCGGTTCGTGAGTACCGGCTGCGACCACTCGGCGCCGGGATGCAGTTGCGCCGACGCGATGTCGGCGGCAGCTGGCAGCCGCTGGGCGAGGGACTGCGCAACATGAGCTTCACTTACTTCCTCGACCGCGATGGTGACGGTCGCATCGAGGCACCGGTGGTTGCCACCCTGCCGGCCGGTGGCGAGGAGAGCATCCGGCTTGTGGCGGTCGAGGTAGAAGTGTGGAGCCCATCCAGCGGCGCAGCGCTGGCCGAGGGCTGGGTTCTCTTGCGGCCGTGATCGACTGCCGGGATGAGCGCTGCCAGGGCAGCGCCCTGTTGCTGGTGGTCGGTGCGACGGCGGCGCTGGCGACACTGGCCACGGTGCTGCTTGCTGCCTCCCTGAGCGCCACCGAGACAGCGGCGCTACGGCGCGACGGAGTGCAGGCGCGACTGCTGGCCGAGGCCGGCCTGGTGGGGATTGCCAGGGCCATGGCGTCTGGCCAGCTGCGCCTTGACGTGGGCCTGACCGAGCCATTGGTCTGGGACGGCGTGCTGCCATCGCCGCCGGCCGGCTTCGATGCCCTGCCCGCCGGCTCGGAGCCGATGGCGGATGCGGCACCGGGCGGGGGTTGCGGATACAGGGTGGCGCTGAACATGGCGGTCGGCGCCGACGGCTCGCCGATCAGGGTGCAGGTCGATGGCGCCGGCGCCGAGGCTTTGCTGGTGGATGCGCTGGCCGTTGGCTGGTGCGGCCGCGGAAGGGGAGAGATCGAGGCGAGGTTCGCGCTGCTGCCGGGCGTCTGGGTGCGGCGGCTTCATTGACCCTGTAGCCCTGTCGATGCTAGCATCAAGAAGTTCTGCGGGGCTCAAAACCCGCCTTGGCCTACCGGGAGCTGGCAGCAGCCGAACGCTCCTTTTTTCATTTGGGGAATTCATGGGCAGCTCGGGTAGAAACGGCTCGGAAAGAGTTCGAGTCTTGATCATGGGAGCTGCGGGACGCGACTTCCATAACTTCAACACTACCTTCCGCGACAACGATCGTTACCGTGTGGTGGCTTTCACCGCCACCCAGATTCCCGACATCGATGAACGCAGGTACCCTCCCGAGCTCGCCGGCGAGCTCTATCCGCAGGGAGTGCCTATCCATCCCGAGGAGCGGCTCGAGGAGCTCATCGAGGAACATGGAATCCAGGAGGTGGTCTTTGCCTACAGCGACGTCTCACATGCCTACGTCATGCACATCGCCTCGCGGGTGATCGCGGCGGGGGCGGACTTCCGCCTCATGGGGGCCGACAACGCCATGTTGCCCTCCGAGGTGCCGGTGGTTTCCGTCTGTGCGGTGCGCACCGGCTGCGGCAAGAGCCAGACGACGCGCCGCGTGGTGGGTATCTTGAAAGAGCTTGGCAAGCGCGTGGTGGTGATCCGTCACCCCATGCCCTACGGCGACCTTGTGGCCCAGCGCGTGCAGCGCTTCGCCACCCTCGATGACCTCGAACGGTACGACTGCACCATCGAGGAGTGTGAGGAGTACGAGCCTCATATCTGCAGGGATGTGGTGGTCTATGCCGGCGTCGACTACGAGGCGATCCTGCGAGAGGCGGAAAAGGAGGCCGAGATCATCGTCTGGGACGGTGGCAACAACGACCTGTCGTTGATCGAGGCAGACCTCGAGATCGTCGTCGCCGATCCGCACCGGGCCGGCCACGAGCTCGGCTACTATCCTGGTGAGTCCAACCTGCGCCGGGCCGACATCGTGGTCATCAACAAGGTCGCCACGGCCGACCCCGATAAAGTTCAGATTCTGCGTCGCAACATTCGCGCCACCAACCCCGCTGCCATGGTCA
>JBHHYG010000540.1:0-2027 GCA_046757445.1 Acidobacteriota bacterium | reverse complement strand
TCGGGAAGTGGAGGTCTGGAGAGCAGCAACCTGCTGGAGCCGTATATCACCATGCTCCGGGACCGCATCGAGCTGGCGCGTCCCCTCAGGATCGCGGTGGATGCGGGCAACGGCGTTGCCGGTGGCGTGGCGCCGCAGCTCTACAGGGACCTGGGCTGTGAAGTGGTGGAGCTCTTCTGCGAGGTCGACGGCAGCTTTCCGAACCATCATCCCGACCCGACGCTCGTCGAGGCCCTGACCGATCTGCAGGCTACGGTCGCTCGTGAAGGCCTCGATTTGGGGCTGGGCTTCGATGGTGACGGCGACCGTATCGGTATCATCGACGAGCGTGGCGATATCGTCTGGGGTGACCGTTTGCTGGTGCTTCTGGCCCGCGACCTCCTGCAGCGGCAGGCGGGGGCGACAGTGATCTGCGACGTCAAGTGCTCCCAGCTGGTGATGGATGACGTCGAGCGACATGGCGGTCGACCGATCATGTGGAAGACAGGGCACTCGCTCATCAAGGACAAGATGCGCCAGGAAGAGGCGCTGCTGGCGGGCGAGATGAGCGGCCACCTGTTTTTCGGCGAGCGCTTTTTCGGCCACGACGACGCGATCTACGCTGGTGCCAAGCTACTGGAGATTCTGGCGCAGCAGCGCGGCTCCTTTTCGCAGCTTCTCGCCGACCTGCCACCCAGCTACAGCACTCCGGAAATCCGCCGTGAATCCACCGAGGTGGCCAAGTTCGAGATCTGCGAGCGCTTGCGGGACGAGTTGGCCGAGGACCACGAGGTGATCGATATCGACGGCGTGCGTGCCGACTTCGGCGGCGGCTGGGGGGTGGCGCGCCCCTCCAACACCCAGCCGGTCATCGTTCTCCGCTTCGAGGCCGAAAGTCCGGAGCGGTTGGCCGAGATCCAACAGCTGGTCACGGAGCGGATCGAGCGGATCGAGCGGCAGCTGGGCGTGACCGTGGAGCGCTGAGTTGACAAAGACGACGGGCCAAGCGGATCTATCCGAGGGGGCGGGCAAGGAACCGGTGGATCCGCACGCCTTCGCGGTGATCATAGCCGGTGGTGGTGGCACCCGCTTTTGGCCGCTCTCCCGTCGCCGCTGTCCGAAACAGTTTCTCGCCATTACCAACCAGACCTCGCTGCTGCAATCGACCTGGGAGAGGGCCCTGGCCCTGGTCGCGGCTCCTGAACGGGTGCTGGTGGTGACGGCCGCCGAATACGCCGAGCTCGCCCGGCAGCAGCTGCCGGAGCTTTCCGAGCACAACCTGTTGCTCGAGCCGCAAGCTCGCAACACCGCGCCCTGCATCGCCTGGTCAGCCGCCGTGCTCGAGGCCCGGGACCCTGAGGCGCTGGCGGTGGTGCTGCCCGCCGATCACCTCATCCGCGAGCGTGACGGCTTCGTGTCGGCGGCAAGAGCAGCTGCCGCGGCAGCGCGGGCACATGATCTGTTGGTGACCTTCGGGGTGCCGCCGCGTTACCCGGAGACCGGCTACGGGTATATCGCCATCGGCGAGGAGCTGCCGGCGACAGGCCCGTCTGCCGACGTGCCCGTTCACCATGTCGAGCAGTTCCGGGAGAAGCCCGACCCGCCCACCGCCGAGGCTTACCTCGAGGCGGGCACATATCTATGGAATAGCGGCATCTTCGTGTGGACGGCCGCTGGGATCCTTGCCGCCCTCGAGGAACACCTCCCCGAAGCCCGGCGGGCGGCGCAGAGGATGCTCGAGGCCGAGGACACCGAGGGGCGTGCCATCGCCTACGCTGGCATGCCCGCGACCTCCATCGACTTCGGGGTCATGGAACGGGCCACCAACGTAGCCTGCGTGCGTGCGCCGTTCGACTGGTCGGATGTCGGCTCCTGGGCGGCGCTTCGCGAGGTGATGCCGGATGACGCTGAGGGTAATGTTGCCTGGGGAGAGGTGGTGGCGGTGGAGGCGTGTGGCAACCTGGTGCACGCTCCCGAAGACTTGGTGGTGTTGCTGGGGGTAGAGGGCCTGGCAGTGGTGCGCGCTGGCGACGTGCTGTTGGTCACCT
>JBHHYG010000539.1:0-2027 GCA_046757445.1 Acidobacteriota bacterium | reverse complement strand
ACCAGACTGACCTCAGCAAAGTGCTCGAGCTGATACATGCGTTCCTCGGCTTGCTGTAGGTCAATTCCAACGGTCAAAGTCCCGTGGTTGGCGAGTAGGAGGGCGTCGTAGGTTCGTATGGGTTCGGCCACGGCGTCCGCCAACGCCGGCGTCGACGGGGTACCGTAGGGAGCTATGGGAATACACCCCAGGCTGGTGACGACCTCGGCGAGCACGGCGGCTGGGAGTTGCTTGCCGGCAACGGCGTATCCGGTGGCGACGGGTGGATGGGCATGAACGACGGCTCGTACATCCTGACGCTCTCGGTAAATGGCCAGGTGCATGAGTACCTCGGAGGAGGGCTGTCCACTCCCCTCCGGCTTTCCTTGCAGGTCGGTCACCACCAGATCATCTGTTCCCATGAAGCCCTTGTTGACGCCGGTGGGGGTAGTGAGGATCCGATCTTCCCCCAGGCGAACGCTCATGTTGCCCTCTGTCGAGGCGAGGATGCGGCGCTCATGAAGGCGGCGGCCGGCCGCGACGATAGCAGCCCGTGCCTCCTTTTCGCCCTGCATGGCTTGGCTCCCGGCAGAGTTCTTTAACACCCTGCTCGACGGCGGTCAGTGGAGGACATGGGTCGAGAACGGAACCGAGACCAGAGGCTAGCCCACATTTCTCATCGGGTTGGGCCGCAGCAGCAAGGCGATGAGAAATGCGGCCTAACAGACCTCATCGCGCTCATGATCGGCAACACTAGTCTCCCTCCAGATCGCCGTCAAGCTCGAGCATCTGGCCGCGAACCCATGCTCGGCGTGCGTTTCGGGTGATAGGTGATAGCCGTCGATGATTGACGCTGCGGGTTGCAGGAGGGTATCGTGCCGCTTTCAGCGGCCGGCAGCTTCGCTCTGTCGCAAGGTGGTTTCCGCCATGTCTCGCCGCATCCAAATCACCGTTGGCCTGGGTCTCGGCGCTCTTTTCCTCTTCTTGTTCTTCCGCCAAGCGAACTTCCGGGAGGTGGGCGCTCATTTGCGTCATGCCAATTATTGGCTGGTGGCTGCCGCGGTGGCGCTCTCGGTTCTCGCCATGGTGCAGCGGGCTGCCCGATGGCATTACTTGCTGGCGCCGCTCAAGAGCATTGGCCTCGGTTCATTGGTCGCCTGTACGATGATGGGCTGGGCCGTGACCGCTTTGCTGCCCGGTCGTCTAGGGGAAGTGGCACGGGCGATCCTCGTCGGCCGACGGGAGAAGGTAAGTAAGACGGCGGCTTTCGCCACCGTGGTCTTCGAGCGTTTCTTCGATCTGCTGACCATCCTCTTGCTTCTGGCGATCTATCTCGTGTTCTTTCCTCTGCCCAGCGCATTGAACACGGAGGGAAGATCGATCATTGCCGCCTTGCGGTTGAGCGGGCTCGTGGCCCTGGCGGCCGCCTTGGCAGGCGCTTCAGTCATCGTCGGCCTGCAACGCTGGCCGCAGCGGAGCGAGGTCGTGGTCGGCCGTATCCTGCGCCTGATGCCGGGCCGGCTCAACGCTCGCCTGTCTCCGCTGGGGCGCTCGTTTTTGGATGGCTTCGCCGGTATGCGGCAGCTGCGCTTGCTGACTCTCATCGCACTGCATTCCGTGCTTCTGTGGGGCACTATCGCCGCGAGCTACTATCTGCTGTTTCGCGCCTTCCGGCTCGACGTGCCCTACTATGCCGTGCTGCCCTTGATCGTGGTCATCGTCGTCGGCGTCATGGTGCCAACCCCTGCTGCCGTCGGCTCATTTCACAAAGCGGCGCAGATCGGCTTGGCAACGCTTTGGCGTGTCCCCAACGACCTTGCCGTCAGCTATGCGATCATTAGCCACGCTGTGGCATTCTTGCCGGTGACGATCATCGGCATCGTCTTGTTGAGCCGTGAAGGGCTGTCGTTGGCGGCAGTGCAGCGGCTACAGAGGGAGTCGGCCGGCTAGCCCGAACTTCTCAACGGCTCGCGGCTGCGCGAGCGCAAGGATTGCGATGACTGCGTTGCGCTTGGCTCGAGGGCTCGACGTACTGCACGAGTACGCCT
>JBHHYG010000538.1:0-2029 GCA_046757445.1 Acidobacteriota bacterium | reverse complement strand
GATCTTCTGGTGAGATTTGACGGTCCCATCTTCGTTCAAGAAGAGAATCCAGACCTCACCCGGCTTCTGTGCGAAAATGTCGGAGGGTGCGCCGACCGCTAGCCCTCAAACAAGCGTCCGACGAGGGCTTTGGCGGCCAGGTCGGTGTGGGCAGCCCGGTGACCGTCCCCGACCGGAGCCGGGTTCGTTGGAGCGAGTCGAGTTGTTCGTGCGCTGGATCTGTTCCTCCGTGTGTCTCAGGTGGGCCGCGGCGGACCGGAGCATCCGTACTCCGGCTTCTCATCCAGGGGTTAGGTCACGAGCCGGACTGACTCGAGCGCCCGAAAGAAGGCCCACTGCCACGGATTCCAGGAGAGGAGTCGCAAGGTCAACCGACGTCCTCCCCGGACGAGCTGCGCCGGTAGAAGCATGAAGGCACGGACGAAGGTCCCGAAGTTCATGCGCAGCACGGCGCGCTTTTCCTCGGCCTTCCCTGGGCTTCCTGTCTCGGGCAGGAAGAGCGCCATCCATCTCGAAAGGTTCCAGGCGAGGGTCGCCATGACCATGTACGCCCAGTTGCTGTGAAGGTTGTCGAGCGGTGCGCGAAGGGAGCCGACCTCACTCTTCTGCTGTCCGATGATGCGCTCCTGATCGCAGCGCGTGTTGGCAAGCCGCACGACCTCGCGCCCCGAGATGTCGCGACGGTTGGTGATGTAGAAGAAGTACCGGATCTCTGGGAACAAGAGGTCTTGACCCTTCATGATCAGCAGTTGCTTGCGGACAACGACCATCCGGTACGGGCGTGTGCAGCGGGTCGGTTGGTAGTCGAACTCGCTGTAGTGCTCTTCGGCGAGGTGGATGTTTCGATACCCGCGGTCGATGACGCACTGCTCGCGCGTGTTCACGGGCTTCGTTCGTGGCGTCGTCCTGATCTCGTAGCCTTCGCGCCCCAGAGGGCTCCATGCCGATTCCTCGAGAGAACCGGCCTTTTCGACGAGGTTCGCTCTGGCGTCGTACCCGAAGACGAACCGGACTCGGCGATCGTGCCATCCATCGAGGTAGGCCGTCTGGCTGAAGTCCGTGTCTCCACGAAGGGTGACACGACGAAAACCGGCTCGCTTGACCAGCGCGACGGCCTGATCGAGTCGCGCCGCGGCTCCCTCGTGCGACGGCCGCGACCCGGCACGGTTCTCCAGGAACAGCACTTCCTGGGTGTTTGCCAGGGTCACGAGCAGCGGATGAAAGCCGAAGCCCTTGCGCCAGAAATCTGCTCCATGCGTGCAATCGCTGGCCTCGACGTAGGTCCCGTCGGCATCGATGAAGGCGTGCTTGAAGAACTCCTCGGGCTGCGTTCGCCAGACCCGCACCCGAGCCTCGTTGATTGCCTCCTGCAGCCTATCGATCGCGTGAGCCGAGTCGAACCTACGGCAGAAGTCGCCAGCGGTCGTCGGATCCGGAATCCGGCGTGCACCGAGCATGTCCAGGTAGTTCTCATCGTTACGCAACAGTTCGAGATGCTCGAGACACTCTCCGCCTGCCAGGAGGTTGTAGGCGATGTTCGTGACGTGGTCCGACTCGTAATAGGGCGCGTGCACCCTCAACCGGTTCACTCGCCGGTCGATTTCCTTGTCCAGACCAATCGCCTGCACCATGCGGTGGATCAGCGCCACGCCACCGGATGGAACAGCGCGGACGCGCTCGGCGATCTCGTACCTCGCACCTGTGCCCCGCAGCACGGGTCGCCCATCGTCCACGCAGTTGCGGTTCTCACGCTCCAGCCGATGCTCGATCTGGGACTGGAACCAACGCAGTTGCTGCCGTATTCTCTTCTTCACTCGAAACGCCCTCCTGGTGTCGTGCGTCGTTTTTGACAACAGCCCGTACGAACATCAGAGAGCGGCGTTTCGAGGGTTTTTCGGATTCCACGCCATGTCGGACGCTTCTTCAGGGGCTAGCTGGACCGGAACATGAAAACGCTGCAGATCGTCCGTTCGGCCTACCGCTGTACCGTCGAGGAGCAGGACGACCCGGCCGTCTGGATCACGCGAGC
>JBHHYG010000537.1:0-2029 GCA_046757445.1 Acidobacteriota bacterium | reverse complement strand
GACGGCCCGCAAATCAGTCTGGGGAGCACGGCCATTGCCGACGTTGCCGCCGGAGAGCGCGTGACAGAAAATCTTGCCATCCCGCATCGCCGCTTTGTGAGGCGGCTCGCGGCCAACCGGTAGATGCATGCGCATCCACTAGAGCGTGTCTTCCTGTTGCGGCGGGCCCAGAAGCCCTCATAGCATGCCACCGAAGCAGCTACGGATTCTCTTCACCAACTGTGTCCTCGACCGCTCCGGCAGTGCGCTGTATGTGCGTGATGTCACGTTAGAGCTTCGTGCGCGAGGACATTCTCCCATGGTTTATAGCCACATTTCCAGTTTGACTCCGGCATCTCGACCTTGTAGCAGCCTTCAGCGTCTTTATTCATAGGGGTTCAAGCCCTCTCAGGACGCCACGGAGGTCAACACCCAATGGGTGAAAAAGAAAACAAGCCGTTTCAGCTCACGTTCAATGGATTGCTCAAAGTCGATTTCCAAGGATCGCGCGTCACCTCGGATGGCGGGCTGATTCTCATTCGGGAACTGGACGAACGACTCGGACTCGCTAAGCTGATCGAGCAACATCTCAGGGACTCGCGGCAAGGCTCGAACAAGAAATTCCCATTGGCCGATCTGCTGCGGCAGTCGATCTACAGCCGACTCGCAGGCTACGAGGATCTCAACGACGCCGTGCGTGTTTCCGCCGATCCGACGTTTCGGTTGATCGGCTCGAAGAAGAACTGGGATCGCGGCGGAGCGCTGACCTCGCGGCTGCAAACCTTCGAGACGGATCTGCTGGCGAGTGACGAGAACTTGCTTGGGCTGATGGCGGTGAACCGCGAGTTGATCGCCCAAGCCGAAGCTGGCGACGACAGCCAGCGCGTCGTGCTCGACATGGACTCGACCGAGAGCCCGGTCCACGGTCAACAGGAAGGTAGCGCCTACAACGGGCACTTCGAGTCGGTCTGCTATCACCCGCTGCTGCTGTTCAACCAGTACGGCGATTGTTTAGCGGCGAAGCTGCGGCCCGGCAACGTGCACAGCGCCGAGGACTGGGACGAGCTGCTGTTGCCCGAGATCGAGCGCCTCCAGGCTGCCGGCAAAGAGGTCGCCTTCCGAGGCGATGCGGCCTTTGCGAAGCCGGAGATCTATGAGTCTTGCGAGCAACGCGGTGTGCAGTATGCGATTCGCATGCCGTCGAACAAGAGCCTGGAGCTGGAGATCGAAGACATCCTGTTTCGTCCGCCGGGCAGGCCCAGCCGCAAGCCCTTGGTGCGCTACAAGAGCTTCCGCTATCAGGCGGAGAGCTGGTCGAAGCCGCGACGCATTGTGGCCAAGGTCGAGCACCATCTGGGCGAGCTGTTCCCGCGCGTCGGATTCATCGTCACCAACATGACCCTGCCGAGCCGCTCGGTGGTGCGTTTCTACAACAAACGCGGGACCGCCGAGCAGTGGATCAAGGAAGGCAAACAGGCCACGAACTGGACGCGGCTATCGTGCCATCGCTTCCGACCGAACGAGGTGCGTTTGCAACTGAGCGTGCTGGCCTACAACCTGGGCAATCTGTGGCGGCGGCTGGGACTGCCGCAGCGAATCAAGAACTGGTCGTTGACAAGCCTACAACACCGCCTGATGAAGACCGGCGGTCGCCTGGTCAAGCACGCCCGCTACTACTGGATGCTGTTGGCCGAAGGGCATCTGAATCGCAAGCTGTTTCGAGCGATGCTGGGCCGGATCTGGGCCGTGCCGCTGCCGGGAGGGTAGCACCGGCGGCCCGGAACAACCAGCCTACGTGGATCGCCGAGGGGCGGCGCGGGAGCGGTGTGGCCGAAAAGCCCTCTGTGATCGTGGGAACGGTGCGATGGGGCAGGATTCGAGGGCCGGAGCAGCGGAGAGAAAGCGCCGAAGGTGGCAGCAGGAGGAAACACGTTGCAGTTCAGCCGTGGATTGGCTACCCTATCTGCACCAGGACGGCCAAAAAGGAAATCCTGGTTCACAGGAGGAACGAGATCCTGGCCGAGTTGATGGACGAGCACCTGGCGCTGAA
>JBHHYG010000536.1:0-2053 GCA_046757445.1 Acidobacteriota bacterium | reverse complement strand
AGCCGCCTGTTCGACATGGACGACCTCGGCATCGGCAACCGCCTGACCCTCCTCGATGACGAGATCGTCAACAACCTGAAAAACATCCAGCTCCGCAACGGCCTACAGCCCTCGGAGGAGCTGGCCTCCGGCGACTTCACCGTGGAGATGGAGACCGGCACGGGCAAGACCTACGTCTACCTGCGCAGCATCTTCGAGCTGAACAAGCGTTACGGCTTCACCAAGTTCGTCATCGTCGTGCCCTCCATCGCCATCAAGGAGGGCGTCTACAAGTCGCTCCAGATCACCGAGGACCACTTCAAGGGGCTCTACGCGGGCGTGCCCTTCGACTACTTCCTCTACGACTCCTCGAAGCTCGGCCAGGTGCGCAACTTCGCCACCAGCGCCAACATCCAGATCATGGTGGTGACGGTCGGGGCCATCAACAAGAAGGACGTGAACAACCTCTACAAGGACAGCGAGAAGACCGGCGGCGAGAAGCCCATCGACCTGGTCCGGGCGACGCGCCCCGTCATCATCGTGGACGAGCCGCAAAGCGTGGACGGCGGGCTCCGGGGGCGCGGCAAGGAAGCGCTCGACGCCATGAATCCCCTTTGCACCCTGCGCTACTCGGCCACCCACGTGGACAAGCACCACATGGTCTACCGACTCGACGCCGTGGATGCCTACGACAAGAAGCTGGTCAAGCAGATCGAGGTGGCCTCGGCCACCGTTGAACACGCCCACAACAAGCCCTATGTGCGCCTGGTATCGGTGAGCAACAAGCGCAACGTCATTTCTGCGAAGATCGAGGTGGACGCCGAGGCGGCCAGCGGCGTCAAGCGCCGGGAAGTCACGGTCCAGGACGGCGACAACCTGGAGCAGACCACCGGCCGTGCGATCTACGCCGACTGTCGCGTGGGCACGATCCGGGTCGAGAAGGCCAACGAGTACATGGAGCTGCGCGTCCCCGGCGAGGACCTCATCCTCCGTCCGGGGCAAGCCTGGGGCGACGTGGACGCGATGGCCGTGCAACGTGAGATGATCCGCCGCGCGATCCGAGAGCACCTGGACAAGGAGAAGCGCCTGCGCCGCCAGGGCATCAAGGTGTTGACCCTCTTCTTCATCGACGAGGTCGCCAAGTACCGGCAGTACGACGCGGACGGCAACGTCGTGAAGGGCGAGTACGCCCGCATCTTCGAGGAGGAGTACCGGCGGGCGGCAAGGCTCCCCGAGTACAACACGCTCTTCAAGGAAGTGGACCTGACCCGCGCCGCCGAAGAGGTCCACAACGGCTACTTCTCCATCGACAAGAAAGGCGGCTGGACCGACACCGCCGAGAACAACCAGGCGGGCCGCGACAACGCGGAGCGGGCCTACAACCTCATCATGAAGGAGAAGGAGAAATTGCTCTCCTTCGAGACGCCGCTGAAGTTCATCTTCTCCCACTCGGCCTTGCGGGAAGGGTGGGACAACCCCAACGTCTTCCAGATTTGCACCCTGCGCGACATCCGCACCGAGCGGGAACGGCGGCAGACCATCGGGCGCGGCCTGCGGCTCTGTGTGAACCAGGAGGGCAAGCGCCTGCGCGGCTTCGAGGTCAATACCCTGACCGTGGTCGCCACGGAGAGCTACGAGGACTTCGCCGAGAACCTGCAAAAGGAAATCGAGGAAGACACCGGCATCCGGTTCGGCATTGTCGAGGAGCACATCTTCGCCACCGTCGCGGTGACCGATAAGGACGGCAAGACGGCCCCGCTGGGCTTCGAGCAGTCCAAGGCGTTGTGGGAGCACCTCCAGACCAAGGGCTATATCGACAAGAAGGGGAAGGTGCAGGACTCGCTCAAGAAGGCGCTCAAGGACGGGACCCTCGAAGTCCCGGAGGCGTTCGCCGGGCAGCTCGACCAGATAACGCACGTCCTGAAGAAGCTGGCCGGGCGGCTGGAGATCAAGAACGCGGACGAGCGCCGCCAGGTACGGCCCAGGCAGGCCGTGCTCCAGAGCGCCGAGTTCAAGGGGCTCTGGGACCGGATCAAGCACAAGACCACCTACCGGGTGCAGTTCGACAACGAGC
>JBHHYG010000535.1:0-2054 GCA_046757445.1 Acidobacteriota bacterium | reverse complement strand
GACAAAGCCGCCTCGAAACCGTTTATGCTTGACAGAGAAAGCCTCATACAAGGGGGAGTCGTGAAAGGCATTATTCTTGCCGGGGGCGCGGGCACGCGGCTCTATCCCGTGACGAGCGCGGTGAGCAAGCAGCTCCTGCCCGTCTACGACAAGCCGATGGTCTACTATCCCCTGACCACGCTCATGCTGGCCGGCATCCGCGAGATACTGGTGATCTCCACGCCTCGGGATCTGCCGCTCTATCGTGACCTCTTGGGCGACGGCGCCCAGTGGGGGCTTTCCCTGGCCTACGCCGAGCAGGCCGAGCCGCGCGGCCTCGCCGAGGCCTTCCTTATCGGCCGGTGCTTTCTCGCGGGGTCGCGCGCGGCGCTGATCCTGGGCGACAACATCTTCTATGGCCACAGTCTTCCCGAAATACTGCGCGGCGCGGCTGCCAGGGACGATGGCGCCACGATCTTTGCGTACTGGGTGCGCGATCCCGAGCGCTACGGCGTGGTCGAGTTCGACGACAACGGGCGCGCCGTCGGTATCGAGGAGAAGCCCAAGGAGCTACGCTCTCACTGGGCGGTGACCGGGCTCTACTTCTACGATGAGGACGTGGTCGACATCGCGGCCAACGTCCGCCCTTCCTGGCGGGGAGAACTCGAGATCACCGACGTCAACAACGCCTATCTCGAACAGGGGAGGCTCAGCGTGGAGCGCCTCGGCCGCGGCTACGCCTGGCTCGACACCGGCACCCACGAGTCGCTCCTCGACGCCGCCGCTTTCGTCCGTACAATGGAGCTGCGCCAGGGTCTCAAGATCAACTGCCCCGAGGAGGTCGCCCTCCACCTGGGCTACATTGATGAGGAGCGTGTTCTGAGCTATGCGGATGCACTCAAGAACAACGAGTACGGACGCTATCTCCGCGACCTCGTCGAGCGCCGAAAGGGGTGAGACGCGTCCTGCTCGCACGCGCCATCGAGGGAGAGATCAGACGCAGCCGGTCTCCCTCGGACAGGCGCCCCACGGACAGGCGCGGTCGGCACCTGACATACAAGAAAAACTCAAAGAATTTCATAGGCAGGATGTCCGCTCGTTTTTCATATTCGCGGCCATTTCGATCGTTCTCGCAGCCGGGTTTGCCGCAGGGATGTACCTTGAAATGCAACATGTGGCCCGCATCGAGGAGGAGCGCGCGCCGCCACCGAACTGGGACGAACAACTATACCTCTCCGAAAATCCCGACGTCGCCGCAGCGGTACGGAGAGGCCGTTTCAGATCCGGATGGCAGCACTACCTGGCTAACGGTGTAGAAAAGGGACGCAAGGGCGTGTCCATCGAGCGCTCGCCCACGGAATGAAGGGCCTTCGAGCGGCAGGACTCTACGGCGCATTCGATTTTCCGCCGTGTCCGGTCTCGGTCCCGTTCATTTCCGCGTCTCGTTCCCGACACGGCGTTGCTGCAGGTACAAGCGGCCGATGTAGCATCCCCATCGACGCGGCAGCAGCCAGGATGCCGGTTTCGATCCACCAGCTCGACCAGATCCCGTAGGCGGTAAGCCCGATGGCCATGTACCCGGTCGCCGCCGCCGCCAGCGCGGCAGCCGAGCCCCGGTCGGCGGCGTGCCGGCGGATGGCCATTAACACGAGCCAGACGGCGGTCGCAAATCCGAGCGCGCCGGCCGCACCAAGCTCCACCCAGATTTCGAGGACGCCATTGTGCGGATGCAAGGGGAGGAGCTCATGGTTGGGCAGTCTCGGATCAGGCACGCGTTCGCGACCGCCGGGAAGCGCGCGGGACGTCCCGAGTCCCCAGCCGAGGAGCGGGCGCTCCGCAATACGGTCCAGCACGAAGTCGTAGATGTACGTCCGATGGAGGGCGGCTTCAGGCAAGGCTATGCTGTGCTCGGCTGCCGCCCGAAGCAGGGAGAACGGGGCGGGGCCGGTCAGGCGCAATGCCGGCAATAGCAGCACGAGCGCGACCGCTCCGAGCGCGAGCCATCGCAGCATCCTTCGGCTGTCAATCGGCATTGAATCTTGACCCCCTATCGGCGTGCAAAATTGCCCCCCCTT
>JBHHYG010000534.1:0-2054 GCA_046757445.1 Acidobacteriota bacterium | reverse complement strand
GGGCGCGCTCGCTGCGTTGCGCTTGCTCGGGCTCCTCGACGTATTGTCAAATACGTCTCCGGTGCCCTCCCAGCGCGCGCCTTGCGCCCGCGCCCTTTCCCACCCCCTCGCGACGCAAACCGTTGAGAAATGCGGGCTAGCTGTGTTTTCCCAGGAGGTTGTTCATCAGGGGCTCCTCTGAGACAAAGGGGTTACCTAACACTCCAAAGCCTCAGAGGGAGCGCCCTGCGTGGCCCTGCCCACACCCCACAGGAAACGGCGGGACCTTCCAGGCCCATTTGTGGTAGCCTGATTTCGTGGAAAGCACCTACCAAAAGGCTAATGTCGCGCATCGAGCTGCCGTCGGGGGCCTTTGTGTGCTGGCCTTGGCAACGATGAGCGCGGCCCATGCCGGCGAGGCCGGTGACACCTATCAAGGGCAGGCCAGCCTGGAAACCACAACGCCACGGATGCCCAGCGTCGAGGATGTCTTCGTCCTCATGCGCGACATGCAGCTACCCTACGAGAGCGTTCAAGTGCGTACCA
The DNA here is from genome assembly GCA_046757445.1 of Acidobacteriota bacterium. Taxonomy (GTDB): domain Bacteria; phylum Acidobacteriota; class UBA890; order UBA890; family UBA890; genus JBHHYG01. Next base: position 1,529 of record JBHHYG010000534.1, on the reverse strand, counting down.
TCGTGCCCGCCAGCAACGGCGCCAGCATTCTGGTGGTCAGCGGTGACGGTACTCTGATGGACGTCGAGCTGGTGGCGGTGCGCGACGGATGGACGCTGCGGGACATCTTCTACATCGCCGGTAACGCCGGCACGTTCCACACCTTCACCGAGCCCTGGCAGCGACGGGTGCGGGAGGCGCAGCGCTTTCTCAATACTTCTCCCGCGCCTGGAAGGAACGAGCCCAGCGCGCAGCGCAGGCGGGCCGAAGAGCTCGCCGCCCTGTTGTGGTTCGAGGATCCGGACCAGAGCTCGCGCCTTTGGGGGCTCAACCCGACGACCTATCGGGTGATGAAGACGCTGAAGATGATTCCCGGTCTGGGAGGACCGATGAATAGCGGCCAGGGCCGCCGAGAGTAAGCTGGCCCTGAATTTCGCCTCTCTTCTCGTTCTCGCTTCCGTGGCCACCATCGCATCAACCGGCCAGAACCTTACGGCGCGCTCATCGCCTGCCAGTGCGCTCGCCCAGCCGCGAGCCGTTGAGAAGAGGTTCGGGCTAGGCCCGCTCGGCATGCCGGCCACGGTGGCGACGCCGCAGCAAGTGGTGCTGAGGCAATGCGCCGAGATACGAAGGCTCGACGCAGGCCAATACTGGTTTTGGGATGCCTATTTCGGTCTTGCCGAGCTGCAGGACGCCGAAGGCGAGCGATTCGGTCGCCTATCCTTCGACCCGCAGGTCTGCTTCCGCGTACAGCTAGAGGGCCTCAACGATCCCTCCGCCCGCACCCGCGGCTACCGACAGGCGATCGTGGAGTTGATGAAATGGGTCGCCGAGCGCGCCGATCCCGAGGGCAAGGAAGTCAATTCGGCCGCGGCACGCCTCCAGCTCGAGAAGGTCACCGGCAGGCAGTTCGCGACCCACGAAGCTTGGACGAGATGGTGGAATGAAAACAAGGACTTCCTGTGGTGGTCGGTGGAATCGGGGCACCTCGAGGTCGACGAGGTAGCCAAGCGGGCCGGCGCCCCGCTGAACGATGATTTCATGCTGCTGAAGGCCGAGGATTACTGGTTCTACTCCGCCCGCGGCTGGATCGTGCGGTCGAGGCAGGTCGGCGATTTCATCCAGGGCTCCGTCTTGATTCCGCCGCACGGCTACACCTTCCGCATACGGGAAGCCGACCTCGATGACCGGCAGGCCAAGGAGCGGGGCTACCGGCTGGCGCTGGAGAACCTGATCTTCGATGGGCTCAAGTTGCCTGAGCTGCAAGGAACCAGCCCGCAGTGGATCATCGCGCAGCTCGGTCGCATCAGCGGCGAACACTTCCAGGACCGCGACAGCTGGATCAGCTGGTGGGAGGAGAACAAGGACCGGCTGCAGCTCTCCGCCGACGGCCGGCGCCTGACGGTGCGGCCCCGCGACGCAAACCGATGAGAAATGCGGGCTAACCGCAACGGCGGCGGGGCCGGCTGTGACCAAGGGTCACCATGGTAGCTTGCGCCCCGGCGGCGAGGGTGAAGCTGATCGCTCCCCTGCCGCGGAGCCCAGAGGTG
>JBHHYG010000533.1:0-2061 GCA_046757445.1 Acidobacteriota bacterium | reverse complement strand
CGTGGATCTCGTCCGCAAGCGAGCAGATTGGGCTTTTCATGCATAATCCAGGCTATGCTCGAAACGGCCCGGCGGTGGAGCCGGGCGAAGTTCAAATGGGAAATGTCGGTCTGTGCGAAAGACTCCTCGTCAAGCGCTACCGCACCTCCTCGCTGCTCTTTGCGGCATCATATGCACCATCGTCATCGCGGTCATGGCTGCAACTTGGTCGCCCCGGCCGAACTGGTGGACGACGGCGAATGCGCATACCGTCGCCGGTGAACCTAATTACGAGTCGCTGGACCCCAAACCCCTCGACTCCGAACACGTTGTGACCAGCTTGGCTTCCGGGCTCGGCTACAGATCAGTGGATATTCGTTATTACGATGCGGCCGAGATTGCGACGACGAGTTATCCGGCAGAGACACGCCGAGCGTTCTTGACCACGCTTGGCTGGCCTAATGCTGCGTTCGCGACAAACGCTCGCAACGTCGGATTGCGATTCGCAGCCGAGTTGAGCCCGAACTCGCCATCTGAGGACGCAGCGCTGCATGACGGTCGACCAACGGTGGTGCGAGTCCTCTGGGCGGGCTTCTGTCTGGACGCACTTCTCTTCGCGACCTTGTTCCTGATGCCTTGGGTGTTGTTCCGACAGAAGGCAACTTGCTGCTGCCGGCCACGATTCCTTCTCGCAGCGCTTTGCTTTGGTTTGTGGCTCGCATTGCTCATCGCATGGAGCTCTGATCTGGCATATCATGCTGTCCCGTCCGTGCCGCAGAGCTACGAGGTTCTCGATGATCCGATTGCCTTCGACTCCTCCGTTGGGCCGGTGGAAATGCCTTCACCAACGGAATGGGATGCGTTCCATGGCACCGTTAGTCGTTCAATCGGGTATCGCGCGTGGAGATACGACTTCACGAAGAAGTTGCCGGACAATCGTATAGTCAGCGTTGCGAGAGAGTCATTACTCTCGCTCGGTTGGCCTGCCTCTTGCCTCAAGGGGCCACAGATCAGACCTTGGCACGAGACGGGCAGTCTTGACCCCGATGAGACCAGGCTCCGTCATGTTGTGGCGCTTATGGCTATACCGGTGTGGTGGCCCGGGATGCTCGTCAACTGGACGTTCTACGCACTGACAATCGTCACAGTTCTGCGAGGGCCCGGTGCCCTGCGTAGGTTCTATCGTCGGTGTCGGCATCGATGTCCGATGTGTGGATATCCAATCGGCGAACGTAGCCGGTGCTCTGAATGTGGACAGCTGCATGGTGGATGAGATTGTTGCCTCGGCCGGACGCGGTCAAGGATGAACCTCCGCTACGCCACCACGACCTCCCCCCGGTGCCAGGCGAACGGGACAATCTGCACTTGAACGAAACCCAATCGCGACCGAAGTCGGATCACATTCAACGGGGCGGGTCATGGCAGCAGGGCAAAAAAGAGGCAGCGAGAGCAAGATTCCGTGGAGCGAGCCCGGCGCACTTGAGGGGGACGACCTCGAGGCGCTGAGCAAGTTCTGGGGGGCGTTGAGGAACGGCAACCTGAGCATCCGCGAGGCCTGCGCGCTTGCCTTCGGGAGCGAGACGCGATATCGGAAAGTGGTTCCTCAACTCTTTCGCGCTGCGGTGGAAACAGGGATCGGCGAGCTCACCCTCTGGGCGCCGGGAGCGCTCGCGGAGTGCCTGGCGCAACGCTTCGGCGTGACGGCGCAGGTCATTGAGGCTGACACGACACGCAGGGGGGGCGAAAGATGTTCGCCCGTATGGCAGCGCTGGCGTTTCTGAAGCTCCTCCGCCAGCAGGCCAAAAGCGAACAGCAGACCATCGATGTCGCCCTCGGGGGGGGCCAGAGCGTGAATGACATGATGAGTGAACTCCTCCGCCGGGCCGAGCATCGTCCGGTCTGGATGAACGCTGCCAAGGAGCGCTTTCACCTCTGGACACCGACCGTTGGATATCCGGAGGACCAGTATGATCGGGCTCCGCAGGTGCATGCCATCGATTGCACGAAAGCCCTCGACGCCCGGGCGGAGGCGTGCCATGTCCTTGCCGGGGTCGTAACCCCACACCGCCAGCGTGAAGAACA